>JAFACO010000421.1 GCA_023425485.1 Bacillota bacterium | reverse complement strand
CTATTATTAAGCAATTATCAAAATGATGATTACATATTAGAAAATAAATGCTAGAAAATTTTCGTTTTTGTATTGTATTTGATTTTTTGGAGATAATTAGAAGTACTGATTTTTGAAAGGAGATTTATTTATGAAAGCGCGAATTTTAGTTATCTTATTAATTATCTTTACTGTTGTATTTACTGGTTGCAAAAGAAATAATGACGACGATAATGCAGCAGCAACAAAGGCACCTACAACAGCAGTAACGAAAGCACCTACAACAGCACCAACAACTGCGACCACAACAGCACCTACAAATGCTGCGACACAAACACCGGATGATACAGACGCAGTTACAACAGCATCAATAGTTAACACAGAGGATGCATTTTTAAAGGCTATCAGCAAGGATGGAACTTGGATTATAGCAATTCTAAGTGATATGTCAATTGACAAAGAACTTGTACTCGAAGGTGAATTCAAGAACGGTAAGCAGGATGAAGCAGGTAAAGATGTAATTCAAAGAAAAATTGCTTTATATACACAGGATGCGGATCGAAACATTACCAATCGTTTTACACTCACTGCACCTAAGCTCACAGTAAAAAGCCCGCAGGCTAGTATTCAGCATGGTAAATTTAAAGGCGATATCTATGTTGATGTTGCAGACTTCCAGTTAATTGATACCGAAGTAGAAGGAAATGTATATTTTACCAAACAGGAATATATGGACTCCTTTAAAGCGGATGAGACTTCGAAAGTTAGCGGTAAGAAGGAATTGGCAAAGTAGTAACAAAGAAATAACATTGTAATATGATTTTTTAAGCAAGTAAGATAATAAGGGTTCTTATCCTGTAGGTTGCATATGAAAGTGCATATATGGATAAGGACCCTTTATTCTACCTTTAAATAGCAATTGATAAATGTAATTTTATGAAATATAATAAAAGTAATGATTAAACACAATTTACATATTTTGTAGTTTGTGGTTGCTGTTTTATATTTGTTTTATGATTCGCAATTAAGGAAGTGACTTATGTTAAAAGTTATTTATGGAATATTAATAACTATGATATTAGCGTTATTAATAATGTTCGGCGGTTTATTTATTAATCCAAAACATCAGGAAGAAGAACAGGTTACACTTGATAATCCCAAATATCATCTTCAGTTTATTGTGCAGGATAAGAATGAGAGCTTTTGGAGTGACCTCGAGAAAGGTGCAAAAGCAGCAGAAAAAGAACTAGGTGTCTATGTTGAGCTGGTTACTTTGGAGCAAATGGATATTGAAAGTTTAAGTAAAACTGTAGAAATGGCAATTAATTCTGGAGTAGATGGGATTGCACTGCAAGCTGTGGATTCAGAGAAAACCCAAGAGCTGATTGATATTGCGAAATCACAGGGGATTGCTATATTGACATATGAGAATAATAATTATATTCTATCCGATACCCCTACTGTGGGTACGAATAATTATAGTCTTGGAACCTATGCCGGGGAAATGGCGGTAGAAGCTGCAAATGGACAGGCTGATGTGGCAGTAGTCATTAATAATTCGGGAAATGAAGGAGACAAGGAATTCAAGAACTTAATTATCGAAGGAATTAATAATGCTTTTGATTCCTATTCTTCTATGCATATATCGGAAGATAATATTTATACAATTGATACGGATATGTTTGAGGCAGAAAAAGTTACTTCTAGTATTATTGAAAAACCAGATATGCCGGATTTGATTATCTGTATGGATGCAAAATGTACTTCGGGAATTGCTCAAATTATTAGAGATAATAATTTGGTTGGTGATATTAAAATTGTGGGGTATGGTGTGAGTCCGCAAACCTTAGATTTCATAGAACATGGTGTAATCTATGGTACAATAAGTCCGGATTCCTTTGAAATTGGTTATAGTACAGTGAAGTCACTGACCCAGCTGCTGGAGGGTGAGCAAATCAGTAACGTGATTAGTACTAGTTTACATGCCATAGATAAGAGTAATGTAGCCGAGTATTCGGAGGATATTGTTACAGAATAGACCCTTGGTAGAAGGGTGTTGAAAGGTTTGGTTACTTATGAAATTAATGAGAAAAGGAATGGCTTTTCGTACAAAGCTAATGGGCTTCTTTTTTCTGGCAATTTCCTTTACTGCTTTAGTGGGTGTCTATACTTATAAGTCTTCTAGCGTGATTATGAGTGATATGACCCGGTTATTAAGTCAGACGCAGGATATCACCACACTATATAATGAGCTGGATAATATTCATATGTACTTTGAGGATTATTTATCCACAAGAAGTTCGGACAGTCTCAATGCGTTTTATGATTACAGTATTTCGATTGAAGAGCATAGCAGTAGAATTGAGAAGAATTCAGATTATTCCGAAAGAGGAATTAAAATAAAAAATATATCCGGAATGATAACACATTATTTATCGGTACTGGATGAGACCGTAATCGAAAAACGTAAGGGACAAATAAAGTATATTGAAGGTTATCATCAGGCGGTAAAAGAGAACTCGTATATCGGTGAGTATATTGAAGATATGATGAGTACTGACTTGAGTGAAAGTGCAAAGCAATATATTGAAATTCAAAGAGAAATTGATAAGAATACAGCAATTAGTTATTTCATGTTCGGAGTAACTGTAATTTTAATTACAATACTTATCATTATCTTTAGTTTGGAATTTACCAAACCAATTTCGAAACTAGCTTCCTATGCCAAGGAAGTATCTAAAGGTAATTTTGATGTTGTCATACACGAACAGAACGCAAGTAGAGAGATTAATATCTTATATCAAACCTTCAGCAGCATGACAGCGAGTATAAAGACATTTGTCAATGAGCTGAAGGAAAAGCAGCGTCTGGAAATTAAATTGACGGAAGAAAAATTGAATAATATTAAAATGAAAAGTGCTCTGCATGAAGCAGAATTATTAGCTTTACAGTCCCAGGTAAATCCGCATTTTATATTTAACTCCATTAATATTGGAGCAAAGGTCGCTATGCTGCAAGGTGATAATGTGACCTGTGAGTACCTGGAAAATTTTGCGGAAATATTCCGTTACAATCTAAAGGGTTTAAATTATGATGCAACCTTAGGGGATGAGTTAAATAATGTAGAATCCTACATGAAGCTTCTCATAACTAGATTTGGAGATATTATTGATTTTCAATTAAACAGACCTGAAGGTGAAGATATTGATAACTTCATTTTACCACGTATGACACTGCAACCGCTGGTGGAAAATGCTTACATTCATGGTATAAGCAAGTCGGAACAGGGTGGAGTAATTGAAGTGAGTGTAAGAAAAGAAGTTCATAATCTCTATATTACAATTTCAAATACTGGTGAAGAAATACCCCATGAAACTGTAAAATTAATTTTGAACAGAAAGTACAAAAAAGAAAAGAACCAGGAAAAAAGAGGGCATACCACTGGGATTGGTATCGATAATGTGCTAAATCGACTAAGGCTTTTTTATAAGAAGCAGGATGTTATGAACATAACCTATAGTAATGGCAGGACAAACTTTATATTAAAACTGCCTATAAAAAATAAAGGCATAAAAGGATAACAAAAATGTACAAGGTATTAATCGTAGATGACGAACCGATTGCAGTAGAATCGGTGGAATATATGATCTTAAAGAATTTTGAAAATATAAAATCAATTGATAAATCACGTTCTGGAAAGGATGCCATTGAAAAATCCTACCAGAACCATCCTGATATTATAATTATGGATATTAATATGCCAGGAATTAATGGACTGGAAGCGATGAGACAAATTAGGAAAGTAGATCCATCAGTTAGTTTTATTGTTATTTCAGCTTTTGATTATTTTGATTATGCTGTGGAGTCTGTTGCTTTAGGGGTGGAAGAGTATTTATTAAAGCCTGTAAAAGAAACGAAATTCGTTGAGACCTTTCAAAAGGTACTGGATAGAATTGAGCAAAATAACATAAAACGTAAGGAAACTCTGGAACAGCAGGAACGTTTAGAAATGATTATTCCAATCTTGGAAACAGGTTTTATGAATTCCTTGTGTATGTACGGACAGGACACCTCACAGCTGCAGAACTATTGCAACCTGTTTGGCTATTCCAACACCGGCGGATATGTTATGGCATTAGAGTTTGGACAAAAAAATAGAAATAACATTGAGAATAAAATCGGTGCAGGTATCCATGGTGAAAAAATGTATGAAGAATATAAGAAAATCATTAAGGGAACCGTGGGTTGTATTGTAAGTCCTATCATGTTAAATCGAATTATAGTCTACATCTTTGATGATGGTGAAGAAGGAGACTATGACCAAAAGGCAAGGTCAGTTAAAATTGCACAGAGAATTATTGAGAGAGCAGTCAGACTTTATCCAGATATTTATATTGGAATTGGCAGTTATCATAAAGATATTAATAACGCAAAAAAATCCTATCAAGAAGCACTTCATACCTTAAGTGTGTTGGAAACCAGCGATGCAGTAAATGAAAATCTTTTCAGCCATATCCTTCATGAAGATGATATCATTGATAAAAATGTGGGCTTGGAAAGCGACTATGAACAGTTAATTGAAACCGAAATCTATGCCAGAGTTTCAGAAAATGAAGATAAGATGGTTGAGTTATCCTTTGAACAACTCTATGAACGCATGAGTTCAGATCCAAGTATGAATTTCGATACTATTAAGAAGTGGATGATTGGACTAATCGTTGGCTTTGAAAAACGTTGGGAAAAGGTATTGGCGAAGGATGACTATCGTGTGCTGGGAGATATCATAAGTGCAAAGGATGAAAAAGCACTGTTTTTGATTGGGCAACGATATTTACAAGAATCCTTGAAAGCAATTGCTGCCAGTAGACAAAGCAAAGCGAATTCCATTATAGAAAAAGCAGACCAATATATAGAGGAGCATTATCAAGAGGATATTTCTTTAGATGAAATAGCAAAGTATGTTAACCTAAGTTCGTATTATTTCAGCCGCTTCTATAAGAACTCAACAGGCACGAGTTTTATTGACAAAATGGTGTTAGTTCGAATGGATAAAGCCAAGGAGCTATTGAAAAGAGAAGACTTGTCTGTGAAGGATGTATCCTTTATGGTAGGCTATGTTGACCCTAACTATTTTTCAAAAATCTTTAAAAAATCAACAGGTTATAATGCAAGTGAATATAAAAAAATGTACACCGCCTAACAAATATGTAACTGTTCAGAGAAATTATTTACGACTGAGCAGTAACAAAAATGCCTTGCTGTGGGGACGAGGCTGCGTAGTGTACTTTTGGCACTTATCTATAACAATTGCCCTTGAGGGCAGAATGGAGGATGGATTATGGGGAGAAGGCTACTACGAAAGAAATTATTGATATTTGTCCTAATAGTCATTCAGAGCATTACTTTATATGGCTGTAAGGAGAAAAACCCAGAGATTAAAGACGATAAAGAGGAAGAGGGTATCGTTGTAGGTTTTTCCATGGGTACGCTGATGGAGGATCGGTGGATTCGTGATAGGGAGATGTTTATTTCAGAGGCGGAGCAGCATGGAATAAGTGTAATTGTTAGTAATGCAAATAATGATTCTGATCTTCAGTTTGATCAAGTGAAAAATATGTTAAAGCAGAATATAGATGTTTTGGTAATTGCCCCCAACGACTGCTTCGTTGAAGCGAGATGTGTGGAGGCAGCAAAAGATCAAAATGTTCCAGTAATCTCTTATGACCGATTAGTAAGTAATGCAAATGTTGACGTCTACATTTCCTTTGACCATACAAGAGTTGGAGAGCTGATGGCACAGTATATGCTTGAATATGCCCCCGAGGGTGGTTATCTAATTGTAAACGGTGATAAGACCGATAGTAATACAAAAATGATTAATGATGGCGCTATGAGCGTGTTTGGACCTTATCTTGAAGATAAAAAAATCGAGATACTGGATCAAATCTGGGTGGATGGCTGGAAAAGAGAAGGTGCCTATGACTTTGTTGTAGACCAGGTGAAAGAAAATGGAGATAAGATTACAGCGATTTTATGTGGTAACGATTCTATGGCTTGGGGTGTTATAGATGCATTATCGGAAGCACAAATTGCAGAACAAGTGGTGGTAGTTGGCCAGGATGCGGATTTAGTGGCTTGTCAAAGAATTGTTAATGGTAAACAGGCACTAACAATCTATAAACCTATAAAGAATCTGGTTAAGAAAACAGTTGAGGTATGCCTTGCACTTGCCAATGGACAGGAAATTAGTGACCAAGAAACAATTAACGATGGAACCTATGATATTCCCTATATTTATATTGATGTACAAGCAGTAACGAAAGAAAATATAGATGAGACTGTTATTAAAGGGGGATTCCATCTATATGAAGATGTATATCAGACAGAAGAGAAAAGTATGAATTAAGGTGACGATTTATTTAATATTATTCTAAATTACCTGCACACAAATTACATGAACATGTAGTCTGTGTGCATTTTTATATAATAGGAAATTCCACAGAATTTTCTATTATATAAAAGCCCTTTGGGCTAATGATGCGCAGCTACGCGTGCGGAACAAAAGGTGTGCTTTAAAAATGTTTGAACGCGAGAGTGTGAAAAGCACACTTTTGTTCTTATATGGGGGCGAACTTGGTTCGAAAATAGTTTAATCAACTTGAAATATATGGAAATTATAAGGAATAATTCGTTTTTTTAAATTTGAAGAGCAAGATTTTACAGAACTGCAAAAAACTAATAATAATGAGCAATATAGTCAATATGTACAACAATCCAGTCCATTGATAATAATTTTTGTATATTGTAATATACTAATGTAACAAAGCTTTGTTGGAATAATTGACGGAGCCTAAAAAATTATTGAAAGAAGGATGGATTGAGGGTATGAAAAAAATTATTGCAGTATTATTAACCTTAGTTCTAGTATCATCTTTAGCTGCTTGTGGCACAAAAAATGATGCTGGTTCCAATGACACACCAAAGGATAATGGTGGTAAAGGCAAAGTTGACGTTGGTATTGTACTACCTACAAAGGACGAGCCTAGATGGTTACAAGATCAGGCAAGATTTGAGGATGTTATCTCCTCTACAGATTATACAGTAGAAGTATTATTTAGCCAGGGTTCCTCTGCAAACGAAAAAACTAACGTAGAGACCTTAATTTCTAAGGGTATCAAAGTTCTTATCATCTGTGCACAGGATGCAGCAGCAGCTGCAGCATCTGTAGAAGAAGCGAAAGAAGCTGGTATCACTGTTATTTCTTATGACCGTTTAATTACTAACACTGATGCAGTTGATTATTATGTAACCTTCGATAGCGTTGCAGTTGGTGAAGCTATGGGTCAGTATTTAGTTGATAATGCATCCGGTACAGGTCTTCCTTTATACTTATATGCTGGTGCAGCTACAGATAACAACGCTTTCTTATTCTTTGAAGGTGCTTGGAATAAGTTACAGCCTAAGATTGCTGATGGAACCTTCGTAATCAAGAATTCTTCCGAAGCAATTGCTCTTCAAGACAAAGCTACTCTTACTCGTGATGAAATGTCCAAAATCATTGGTCAGGTTACTACAAACTGGGATTTCAACGAAGCTAAGTCCAAAGCAGAAGCTCATTTAACAAGCGCAGCTGCAGCAGATAAGGGTCAATGTTTCATTCTTGCTCCTAACGATGGTACCGCTCGTTCTATCGCTGACGTATTTGCAGCTGATACAGATGTAACTGGTTACTTCATTACAGGTCAGGATGCTGAACAAGCTTCTGTTCAATACATCATTGATGGAAAACAGTCCATGACAGTATTTAAAGATACACGTACTTTAGCAGCTGATGCTATGAACATGGCAATTGATGTAATTGGTGGAAAGACACCTGCTACAGATTCAACTTATAACAATCAGAACATTGATGTTCCTTCCAAACAGACTGCAACTGTAGTTGTAACAAAGGAAAATGTTAAGAAAGAACTCATCGATTCTGGATACTATGCAGCTGATAAATTTACTGGATTAGAATAATTTAAATTCATAAATTAAGTCATCTTGAGACCGGTTTAAAAATAATGTTTATTATTCTTAAACCGGTCTCGAATTTAAGACAACGCATTTTCATGTGAAGCATGAAATTTGTTTTAGAAGGAAGGATAAGTAATGAGTGATTATATTCTTGAAATGCAAAACATAGTAAAAGAATTCCCTGGAGTCAAGGCTCTAAACAATGTTAATTTCAAGGTTGAAAGAGGCGAAATACATTGTTTGGTAGGAGAAAACGGGGCAGGAAAATCAACTTTGATGAAGGTGCTTTCCGGGGTTTATCCTCATGGCTCATACAATGGTAATATTATATACAATGGAAGTGAAAAAAGATTTAAATCAATAGCAGACTCTGAAGCAGAAGGAATAGCTATTATTTATCAGGAGCTAGCCTTAATTCCAGAGTTAAGTGTGTATGAAAATATTTATTTTGGTCATGAGATTATGGAAGGAAAGGTAATTAACTGGAACCAGACCATCGTTAGTGCGCAAGAAATGCTCAAGATGGTAAAACTTGATGTTAATCCTTCTATGAAAATTAAAGATTTATCAGTTGGAAAAAGACAATTAGTTGAGATTGCAAAGGCTCTTAGTAAGAATGTAAAGCTTTTGGTTTTGGACGAACCAACCGCTGCTCTGAATGAGGACGATAGTGCAAATCTTCTTGAATTATTAAAACAGCTTAGGGAAACTGGCGTTACATCAATTATGATTTCTCATAAATTAAAGGAAGTTGTATCAGTTGCTGATACAATTACAGTAATCCGTGATGGTAGCACTATCTGTTCCATGAATGCGAAAGAACAAAAGATTTCTGAGAAAGAAATCATCAAGCACATGGTAGGCAGAGAAATTGAAAACATTTACCCTAAAAGAGAGAAGAAAGAATTCGGAGACATTTGCTTAGATATTAAAAATTGGACCGTACGTAATCCAATTTTAGATCGTGAGATATTGCATGACGTTAATATAAATGTCCGCAAAGGTGAAATTATAGGTATTGCAGGTCTTATGGGATCAGGACGTACTGAATTAGCATTAAGTATCTTCGGCAATACACCTAGATATCAAATTACAAGCGGAGAGCTTTATGTAGAAGGTGCTAAGAAGAGCTTCAAGCATCCGAAAGAAGCATTAGAAGCAGGTGTTGCTTACGTATCCGAAGATAGAAAAGGAAATGGATTAGTTTTAATTCAGGACATTAAATATAATATTTCAATCGCCAATCTAGAAGCATTGACGGAGGGATTTTCCATCAATGAGAATAAAGAGATTAATATAGCAAATGATTATAAGAAATCAATTAATATTAAAGCTCCTTCCATAAAGCAATTAGTTGGCAACTTAAGTGGTGGTAACCAACAGAAGGTTTCATTAGCAAAATGTCTATTTGTTGGTCCTAAGGTCTTAATACTGGATGAACCTACCAGAGGTATTGACGTAGGTGCTAAATTTGAGATTTATTCTCTTATGAATAAACTTGTTGAAGAGGGGATGAGCATTATAATGATTTCATCCGAACTTCTGGAAGTCTTAGGTATGAGCGATCGTGTCTATGTTATGTCCGAAGGCTCAATAACAGGCTGCTTATCAGCAGAAGAAGCCACAGAACAAAGTGTTATGGCATTAGCTACTAGAGTGGAGGAGGTTACACAATGAGTAATAATAGAGAAGTTGTAAATGAAAGAGAAGGCCTTGGAAGGGAATTACTTGGCTTACTAAAGGGTAACATACGAGACTATGTAATGTACATTGCCCTGGTTTTAATATTTATATTTTTTAACATTCAAACAGAAGGTACTTTCTTGTCATCTAGAAACTTAAGTGACTTAATTAAGCAAACTGGTTATGTATCAATTATAGCAATAGGTATGACAGTAATCCTTATTATTAAACATATTGACCTTTCCGTAGGTTATGTTGCAGGTTTTCTTGGAGCGATTGCTGCCATTATGATGAAGGGTGGAATGTCACCTTGGTTGGTTATTCCTATTGTATTACTTGCAGGATGCGCAATTGGTCTTTATCAAGGTATCCTTGTTGCTAAAGTTGGCGTACCTGCATTCGTTGTAACCTTAGCTGGTATGTTTATTTTTAGGGGCTTGCTATCCTTAACAACCGCAGGAACTGGTACAATTGTTGTAGATAGTGAAGGATTTAAGAATATCTCCAATGGATTTATTCCAGATCTTCCAATTAAAAGCAGTTTTCATGAGCTAACGCTTCTGATTGGATTGGCAGCAATTATTCTAGTGATTTTTAGTCAGATAAAATCCAGAAAGAATTTACGTAAGTACAACTTTAGTGTGAGTTCACTACCAATTGCCATTGGCAAGGTACTATTTATTTCTCTTATTATCATGGTAATCATGTGGATTTTAGCTGGTTATAAGGGTATTCCTTGGACAGCAGTCATTGTTGGTTTTGTATTATTTATCTATCATTTTATGTTAAACAGAACCAGACTTGGTCGTTACATCTATGGTATTGGTGGTAATGCCGAGGCAGCAGAACTTTCTGGTGTTAATGTTAAAAAGGTTACTTTATTTGCTTTTGCTTCTGTAAGTATGTTAGCAGCACTTGGTGGTATCTTATATACTTCAAGACTTGGATCTGCTTCACCACAAGCTGGACTTGGTTTCGAGCTAGATGCGATTGCATCTTCTTATATCGGCGGTGTATCTGTAAGTGGTGGTATAGGCCGTGTAACGAATACAATTATCGGTGCATTAGTAATTATGTCCTTAACCAATGGTATGAACCTTATGGGTATTGACGTATCCTGGCAGTATGTTGTTAAAGGTGTAATCTTTGTATTAGCAGTTGCCTTTGACGTAATTACAAGAAAAAAGAGTAAATAATAAATAGACATAATTATATAACTAATAGCTAAAAAAACTGGGGCATGTATGATGATATGAAAATATTATACACTGCCCCTTGTTCTTAAATAAATACTATTTGCGTAAATGGGCTCTGCGCAGTAAAGTGAATGTTTTACATACATTTGCATATTAGAAGGTACTTGGGAGACGAGGAAAATACTATGAAAAAAAGAAGAATCTTTAATATTAGAGTTAAGCTAATACTAGCTTTTTTATTGCCTGTAACTTGTATCATTGTGCTGGGAATTACATCCTATCAAAGAACTTCAGTGGCAGTAAAGGACCAATATCAAAAATCAACCCTTCAAACGCTAGGAAAAGCTGCGGACTATTTAAATTTATTAATGAAGTCCGTGGAAGATACCAGCTTTCGAATTTCCACCGACAAAACTATTTTAGATTATTATATTAATTCGGAACAAGGAGAGCAAGATTTTGATACTGTTGTAAAGAGTTTCAAAGGACATATTTCCTCTAACGAATATGTGAAATTTGGTTATTTAATCGCAGCAAATGGTCAAAATATATCGATTAACAGTGCGATTAATCTTGGTAGCAGTTCCTATGAGGATTATATAAAATCAAAGGACTATGTAGAAATAACAGCACGAAAAAATAAGCTATGGTCAGGTTATAGTGACTTCTTATCCAAAATAGACCAAGGAAGAGCAGGAAAATCAGTTCTTACATTGACGAAACCAATCACAGATGCAGGAACTGGTGAACTTGTTGGTTATTTAATACTCGAAGTAATGAATGAGGTTATGGCAGATATTCTAAAAGATTTAAATTTCGGTACAGACAGTAAAGCTATTTTAGTTGGTCAGGATAGAACAGAGGTTGCATTGGAGCTACTTTCCGATGCATCGAAAGAGCAGCTAATAGCTAATTCAACGGAATATAATGATATCTTACAG
>JAFACO010000369.1 GCA_023425485.1 Bacillota bacterium | reverse complement strand
CTGCAAGTGATGAACTACTGATTAAATCGATTACGTTAGCCTTAAGCCAAACAGAGCGGGTTTGCAGCTCGGTGAATGTTGGTACTACCAAGACAGGAATTGATATGAATGCAGTAAAATTATTAGGAGAAATCATCCTGGCTACCGCTGAATATACCAAAGAAAGAGATTCCATTGGTTGTGCAAAGTTAGTGGTATTTTGCAATGCACCGGATGATAATCCATTTATGGCAGGTGCTTTCCATGGTGTTACAGAAGGCGATGCGGTGATTAACGTTGGTGTAAGTGGTCCGGGAGTTGTTAAGAAAGCGCTGGAATCTGTTCGTGGAGCTGACTTTGAGACTTTATGTGAAACCATCAAAAAGACTGCATTTAAAATAACCAGAGTTGGACAGTTAGTAGCGCAGGAAGCTTCAAGACGACTTGGAATTCCTTTTGGTATTATAGATTTATCTTTGGCACCTACACCTGCTGTTGGCGATAGTGTTGCTGAAATACTTGAAGAAATTGGTCTTGAGTATGTAGGAGCTCCAGGTACAACTGCCGCACTTGCCTTATTAAATGACCAGGTGAAAAAGGGCGGTGTCATGGCTTCTTCTTATGTTGGAGGGCTTAGTGGTGCATTTATTCCCGTTAGTGAAGACCAAGGAATGATTAACGCGGTTGAAGTAGGTGCCTTAACCATTGAGAAGCTGGAAGCAATGACCTGTGTTTGTTCCGTAGGACTTGATATGATTGCGATTCCAGGAGATACGAAGGCAACTACAATCTCTGGAATAATCGCTGATGAGATGGCTATTGGTATGATCAATCAAAAGACTACAGCTGTTCGTATTATCCCTGTTATCGGAAAAACGGTTGGAGAACGTGTGGAATTTGGTGGTCTGCTTGGATATGCTCCAGTTATGAAGGTCAATGCTTTTGGTTGTGATAACTTTATCAACAGAGGTGGTAGAATTCCTGCCCCAATTCATAGTTTTAAGAATTAATTTAAAGATGTAAATAATTAACTTGAACCGAGCCGAATCATCCGTCGTCTAATGATATGACATACATTACAACAGGATAATTGGTTCTCGGTTCTTTCATAAGTTATGGGAAACTCACAAAATTCAATGAAAGGTGTGTGCTATAATGAATAAGAACTTAGAACAGATCGATTATAAGGGGATATTTAAACACTTTAGTGCAATTTCAAAAATACCGAGGGGGTCGGGGAATGAGAAAGAGGTAAGTGATTATCTGGTTTCTTTTGCAAAGGAAAATAATTTAGAACATTATCAGGATGAGGCTAATAATGTAATTATGATTAAAGCTGCTACTCCGGGATATGAAAATGAGCCCGCCATTATCCTTCAGGGACACATGGACATGGTTTGTGAAAAGTTAAAAGAACATACCCATGATTTCTTAAAGGATGAAATCTCTTTAATCCTTGAGGGCGATTATTTACATGCGGATGGTACTACTCTAGGAGCGGATGATGGTGTTGCTGTTGCTTATATTATGTCTTTGCTTACGGATGAAACTTTAGAGCATCCAAGATTAGAAGCTATTATTACCACAGATGAAGAGGTCGGTATGCATGGTGCTAAGGCCCTTGATTTATCTAAACTTCAAGGTAAGTATATGATAAACATAGACTCTGAGGAAGAAGGATATATCCTATGTAGCTGTGCAGGAGGATTAACAGGCACAAGTACAATTCCTATTAAACGTGTGTCTAGCTATGGTAAAAAAGTTAAAGTGAGCCTGATGGGAATGCTCGGCGGCCACTCAGGTATTGACATTGTTAATCACAGAGCAAATGCAACAAAATTATTAGGAAGATTACTTTTTGATTTAAGAGAATTAACCTCTTTTGGTCTTGTTCATATGCAAGGTGGTTTTAAGGATAACGTAATTCCACGTGAGGCATATGCGGAATTATTAATTGCATCTGAAGATGCAGATGAATTACTGAAAGCCTACGATAACCTTAAAAATCACGTAGCAAATATAATGAAGAACTATAAAGAAGAGTATTCAGCAAGTGAGCCTGATTTAGCATATGAAGTTGAGGATATGGGTGAGGACACCTTTGATGTGATGCATCCAGCTTCTTTTGAAAAAATGATATTTATGCTGATCAATATGCCAAACGGTGTACAGGTAATGAGTTCTCACATAGATGGATTGGTAGAAAGCTCTTTAAATATGGGGATATTTAAAACGGAAGCGGATAGAGTTGAGCTATTTACCTCTGTAAGAAGCTCCCTAAGTAATTATAAATATTTCTTAAGCAATCGATTAAACTACCTGACAAGTTTTCTTGGAGGAGATTATGTTGTTCGTTGGGAATATCCAGCTTGGGAATATAAAAAAGATTCAAAACTAAGAGACCATTGTCAAAAATGGTATCGTAATTTATATCAGAAGGATATGAAAGTGGAAGCAATTCATGCAGGATTGGAATGTGGTTTGATCGCGGAGAAAATTCCAGGCATCGACATTGTATCCATTGGTCCTGACATTACTGCGGTTCATACCGTTGAGGAAAAGATGAGTGTATCCTCCACCATTCGTGTGTATCAATTCCTAGAAAAGATAATTAGCGACAAAATCGGGGAATAAAGACTGTTCTACTTTTAGGAGATGAAAGAGATGGATAAGGAAAAAGAAAATTCTTCATTTGATATCGAGAATGATCCCGAATTTAATGAGAATTTTTACAAGAATATTGAAAGAGCATTAGGGGACCACGTTAATTTAAAAGAAGAAGCAAAGCAAAATGATATGGAAGAAAGCTCGGAGAATGTTATAGAATCTAATCCTGAGAAGGACGAAGAAAAGTTACCGAATGATATTATTAATGTTGAGGAAGAGATTGATGAATCCGCAGATAAAGAAAGTGCTGCCGAGTCAGTGGGTGCAGGGCTTGTGTCTGAAGAAGATATCGAAGACGAATTAATTGGGATTAACTCCTCCTTGGCAAAGCAGATATCCGATGAGCTTAGCACGATAGATGCTGAAAAAAACACGAAGAAAAAGAAAATTCTATTAAAAATTCAGAGTGGCGTTGTACTTTCCTTACTTTGTATTATTGGATTTGCTTTTTTACTTGGATTTACGAAACCTGGCAATCGACTTTTGATGAGTATGGGGGTCAACTTAAGTGGTACACTTTGGGCTGCCTGGACTGGGAATTTTGATGATGGAACAGATGTTGTTGAAGATGTTGACTATTTAGATGAAGATGATTTGACTTCTGAAGGTGAGGAAATCGATGTCAGTACCATTGTATGGCCGAACCATCTTGGAGAAGGTAGAAAAGAAGAAGGAGTTTATAATATTCTTCTATTAGGTGAAGAAGCCATTGGCTCGGGTTCCGGCCGTGGCCGTACAGACGTTATTGTTATAGCTACCATGAATACTAACAACAAATCAATTAAGTTAACTTCCTTAATGAGAGATTCCTTTGTGCAGATTCCAGGCTATAATGATAATAAATTAAACACAGCCTATGAAAAGGGCGGTCTTGACTTACTCTATCAGACAATTGCTTTGAACTACGATTTACATTTGGATGGTTGTGTTCTGGTTAACTTTGAAAACTTTGAAGAAATTATTGACAAATTAGGCGGACTCGAAATAACATTAACAGCTGGTGAAGCAAAGTATCTAAACTCAACCAATTATATTTCTAACCCTGCTTATCGTAATGTAAAAGAAGGAACACAATTACTCAATGGTAATCAGGTACTCGGGTATAGCCGTGTACGTAAAAGAGCTACAATCACAGGAAATAATAATGATTATGGTAGAACAGACAGGCATCGTATCGTGCTAAATGCTATCTTTGATAAGTATAAAACCGAGAGTAAGACAAAATTAGCATCTATGATTCTTGAATTACTTCCAATGATTAAAACAGATATTGATAGCAAAGGCTTTCAAATGCTGTTAAACACATTTATCGAAATGGGCACGACGGATATGTCACAGTTAAGGGTGCCTGTAGACGGAGCCTTTAATGATCAAATGAAAGTTCGTGGAATGTCTGTATTAATACTTGAATGGGATGCTAATATAGAAGCCCTTCATAGTTTCATTTTTGGAGATGATACTACACAGAGTGTAGTACCAGATCATACGGAAGATGGCGAAACTACTACGAATTGAAATTGAAAAGAATAGATTGTTTTAAAGTTTGATATTAGATTATAATAGTTAGACCAAATGACGATATTCTACAAGTGCAGGTAGTTTCGATATGATGAGAGACTAAATGCACTTGTTTTTCGCTCGAATATTCTTACTAAGACAAACATATAATTTTGTGACTCCTAACCAACAGGAGCTCTTTCTGAGTAAGAAGAATTCGAGGTGTTTTATGCCATATAATGATATCACAAGAAGGTTGGCTGCTGATAACAGAGCGCTAAAAAAGGTAATACGAAAGGGAAGATATTTCACTAAGAAAAGACGAATAATTGATAAGCATATCCTACTTTTATTTATTCTTAGTTTTTCATTCCTAATACTAATAGCCCTTGAACATAGTTTTATTTCATCACACTTAATAATTAAGAATGTTTTACAAGAAGGCATTAATTATGATGCTTTTCGGGAAATGAAATTAGATAAGAAAACAATAGAGAAGGCAGAGAATAAAATAAGTCGCATATTAAAAAAGGAACCGGAGCTTGCTTCGTTAGATTACCTTGATGCAATGGGATATATCACGTTTAGTATGCTGGTAAATAATTATGATCTGATTGATAACGCTCTGGTTAGCGAAGCTACATTTCTCAAGGGAATTAATAAGATGAAGGAGAATGATGCCTTTCAGGAATTGTATGGGTATTATAGTGCGGTGTTATCAGGATTGGCATACTTTCCAGTTCCAAAGCTGGAAACAGCAGAGGTAACCTACACAGATTCCTGGTACCAACTAAGAACTTATGGAGGGAACCGCAGGCATGAGGGCTGTGATCTAATGGCTTCTAACAACAAACGAGGTTTCTTTCCGATTATTAGCATTACAGAAGGTGTTGTAGAAAAAATGGGGTGGCTGGAACAGGGGGGTTATCGAATTGGGATACGAACAGAGCAGGGGGGTTATTTCTATTATGCTCATCTTTTTTCCTTTGCTCCTGAACTCCACATAGGGGATACCGTGTTGGCTGGACAGTTACTTGGTTTTATGGGAGATAGTGGCTATGGACCAGAAGGAACCATAGGACAGTTTGATGTACATCTCCATCTTGGAATTTATGTGAATTCAAGTATAGGCGAAATGAGCGTAAATCCCTTTCAAATTTTAAAAATATTAGAAACAAAAAGAAAGCTTTACTAAATCGTTAAGAATAGGGTATACTTATTCAGTGATAAATTAGAAATATATAAGTACGACCAGGAGAATTCATGGAAGTTTATTTAGATAATTCAGCAACAACTAAAATTACAGAAAAAGTGCGAGACAAAGTGATTACGGCACTTTACGAGGATTATGGCAATCCTTCCTCCATGCATCGATTAGGTGTGAAAGCCGAACAGTATCTGAAGGAATCCGCTAAAACTATAGCGAATACTTTAAAAGTAGAACCCAAGGAGATTATATTTACCTCAGGTGGCACAGAAGCGAATAATTTGGCTGTTATCGGGACTGCTATGGCAAATAAGCGAAGAGGAAACCATATTATAACCTCTAGAATAGAACACCCGAGTGTGCATCAACCCGTTGTATATCTTGAAGAGCTGGGATTTGAGGTAAGCTTTGTACCAGTTGATTCCACAGGGAAAATTAATATAAATCAGCTAGTAGAATTGATTAAAGAAGATACCTTATTAGTCTCTATTATGTATGTAAATAATGAAATTGGTTCCGTTCAAGAAGTTGCAGAAATAGGAGCGGCAATTAAAAATAAAAAGAAAGATATTATTTTTCATGTTGATGCAGTACAAGCCTTTGGTAAATATCGTATTAATCCGAAGAAAGAGAATATTGATCTCTTGAGTTTTAGCGGACATAAGATACACGGACCCAAAGGTGTAGGTGCGCTCTATGCCAGTGAGAAAGTAAAAATAAAGCCTATTCTGCTGGGAGGTGGACATCAGGGCGGTCTTCGCTCCGGAACTGAAAATGTGGCTGGTATTGCTGGCTTAGGACAGGCGGTGGCTGAACTTTATCAAGATTTTGATAAGAAGATTGCTCATATGTACGAGCTGAAGCAGAGATTTTTACAGGAGGTTAGCAAGCTGGAGGGTGTTTCCGTGAATGGGATTCCACTAGAGTGTACGAAGGACTTTGAACTTGAGCATCTTAAGAAAACAGCCCCTCATGTGATGAATGTCAGCTTTTCCGGAGTAAGAAGTGAAGTGTTCTTGCATTCCTTGGAGGAGAAAGGAATCTATGTTTCCTCTGGTTCTGCTTGTAGCACACATCATACAACACCGAGTGTTACTTTGACAGCGATTGGCTTACCAAAAGATTTGATGGATGCCACACTTCGTTTTTCAATGTCGGATAGCACCACGAGGGAAGAGATTGAATATACCTTAGAGCAAATAGGATTAATTCTGCCTAAGTTAAGAAGATATACAAGGAAATAAGGTATCACAAAATAGGGTAGGAACTACTTGTGATAAAATGTTGCTGGGTCTATAACAGGCTATAAGCACTTAAAGGGAGGAAATTTTAAATTATGTTTAAAGCATTTTTAATTAAGTATGCTGAAATTGGTCTCAAAGGTAATAATCGATACATGTTTGAAAATGCCTTACGTGATCGTATAAAAGAAGCTCTGGATCGAATCGGCGAATATGTAGTGAGCAAGGAACAGGGGAGAATCTTTGTAGAGTGTCCTGAAAGTTATGATTATGATGAAACGGTAGCAGCTTTGCAGAAGGTATTTGGGATATCCTCTATCTGCCCGGTTGCTGTAATTGAAAGCTCCGAATGGGAGGTATTGACCCAAGGAGTAGGTGACTACGTAGAGCGAATGTATCCTGACAAGGCATTTACCTTTAAAGTCGAGGCAAAACGTGCAGATAAGAATTATAAATACACATCACCTGAAATCTGCATTGAAATGGGTTCTTATTTGTTAAAGAGATTCCCTGAAATGAAGGTTGATGTACATCAGCCTTCCATCCGTATTACCGTGGAGGTTCGTACAAAATGCTATGTTTATTCCATTATAATTCCAGGTCTTGGCGGTATGCCTGTAGGCTGTAACGGTAAGGCAATGCTCCTTTTATCCGGTGGCATTGATAGCCCGGTTGCAGGTTATATGATTTCCAAACGTGGTGTATCTATGGCAGCTACCTACTTCCATGCTCCGCCCTACACCAGTGAAAGAGCTAAACAAAAGGTAGTGGATTTGGCAGAGAAAATATCAAAATATACTGGACAAATTAAACTTTTTGTAATTAATTTTACCGATATCCAATTATACATTTATGAACAATGTCCTCATGAGGAGTTAACCATTATCATGAGAAGATATATGATGAAAATAGCTGAGAAATTAGCAGAACAGGAAAAATGTCTTGGTCTTGTTACCGGTGAAAGCATTGGACAGGTAGCCAGTCAGACGATGCAGAGTCTTGCTGCAACCAATGAGGTTTGCAATATGCCAGTGTATCGTCCTTTAATTGCTTTTGATAAGAAGGATATTGTGGATATTGCGAAAGAGATAGATACCTTTGAAACCTCAATACTCCCATTTGAGGATTGTTGTACGATTTTTGTTGCTAAGCATCCGGTTACGAAACCAAGTGCCAAGGTAATTCGCAATTCAGAAAAGAAATTGGAAGAAAAGATTGAAGAGTTGATTGCAACTGCTTTTGAAACAGTAGAAGTTATTACGGTGGGTTAAACCAATAGCGATATCCTGCATGGTATTAAATATGCAGGATATCGCCGTAAGTAAGAATACTAATTATATGATTATAAATGTGAGAGCCAAATAGCGGCATACATATGTGCTAAGTTCTTTTTATGCAATAGGAGGTACTTCTTATTACATAAAAAAAGAGGCTGACTAATTGGCAACCTCTTGGTAATACGTATTATTCAACAATGTAAGGTTTTAGGATAGCAAGAATATTATCTAAGTCTGCCTCACTATGGACATTTAGGTCTATAACTTTTGATAAGTCAAGACTGAAAATACCCATTATGGATTTTGCATCTATAACGTATCTACCAGAAACCAAATCAAAATCGGTATCAAATTTTGTTACGTCATTTACGAATGCCTTTACCTTATCAATTGAGTTTAATGATATTTTTACTGTTTTCATAATGATTCCTCCTTTATTTACTATAGTTATATACTATAATTTAGCAAAATAAAAGTCAATATACAAAGTAGATAAAAAAAGGTGGAAAAGTTGTATAGGTAGGCGAAGAATAACCATATTATGTAAAATTTATGTGAATTATTTATGAAAGGAAATAGAGATACAATGAAGAGAAAAGCAGCGTTTCTAACACTCGGGTGTAAGGTAAATTCCTATGAAACCGAAGCAATGAGGTCAATGTTTGAAACGGCAGGATATGATATAGTGGATTTTAAAGATACAGCAGATGTATATGTCGTCAATACCTGTACAGTTACTAATATTGCAGATCGGAAGTCCAGACAGATGTTGCATCAGGCAAAACATAGGAATCCCAATGCGGTGATTGCAGCGGTTGGCTGTTATGTCCAAGCGGCAGAAGAAGTTCTTCTGGCTGACAGTGCAGTTGACCTGGTGGTTGGTAATAATAAAAAATCAGATATTGTTTCAATGGTTGAGTTATGCTTTAATTCCAGCAAAAAAGAGGATTTGGTAGTAGATATTAACGAAGAGCTTGAGTATGAAGAGCTGAACAATATTACTGCTAGCGAAAAGACCAGAGCATTTATTAAAATACAGGATGGCTGTAACCGTTTTTGTTCCTACTGCATCATTCCCTACGTTAGAGGTCGGGTTCGAAGCAGGCAGGAAGAGGAGATTCTGGCTGAAATTAAAGGTTTAATAGAAAAGGGATATAAAGAATTTGTTCTTACTGGAATACACATATCATCTTATGGATCAGAACGCGAATTACAATTAGAGCTGCCACTTGCAAAGTTAATACAAAGAATTGGTGAGGTGGAAGGCATTGAACGTATTCGACTGGGGTCACTAGAGCCTAGAATAATAACAGAGGAATTCCTGCAAGCAATTGCAGGAGTATCACAGTTCTGCCCTCATTTTCATTTATCCCTGCAAAGCGGAAGTGATAGTGTGTTAAAGCGAATGAATCGTAAATATTCCTCCGACGAGTATTATCAGGGAGTGAAATTAATCAGAACTTTCTTTGATACCCCATCGTTTACCACAGATATTATAGTTGGCTTTCCAGGTGAAACCCAGGAAGAATTTGAACAGACGCTGGAGTTTGTGAAAAAAGTTGGATTTGCTGATATCCATGTATTTAAATATTCCAAACGAGCTGGAACTAAGGCAGCAGTAATGCCAGAACAGATACAGGAAGAAATTAAGAACGTCAGAAGTACAGAACTGATTAGTCTTGCACAGAAAATGGGAAGAGAATATATGGACCGTTTTGTGGGTAGACTAGAGAAGATCCTTTTTGAAGAAGAAATTGTTGTAGATGGTAAGCAATATCAAGTGGGGCATAATGAAAGATATCTCAAATTGGCAGTGGAAAGTACAACAGATTTATCAAATCAGATGTTAAATGTTAGGATTTGTGGATATTTGACAGAAGAAATTATGCTTTGTGAAATAACTAATTGAATTTTTTGAGCAAATATATTAATATATTAAGTAAAGATTGGTAAAATGCTTGATTAACCATTTGCATACATTAAAAACTGGAAAAAAGGAAGTGAATCAATGCAGAAATTAAACAATACACAATATTTTAACGTGAAGAAAGATACAGAAGTAATAGTAGGCGAAGTTATTCGAACTGTGTATTCCGCTTTAACCGAAAAGGGATACAATCCGGTAAACCAGATTGTCGGATATGTTATGTCAGGAGATCCTACCTACATAACAAGCCATAAGGGAGCAAGAAGCCTTATTATGAAAGTTGAACGTGATGAAATAATTGAAGAATTGTTACGATTTTACATTGATAAGGAATCGAACTATTCGCATAAGAAGTAAGAAGAGAAAAAAGTAAAAAATTCTATGGATTTTTTACTCATACAGGTTATATCTGTGGAATGCAAGAGGTTCTGGTATAGCAATCCATAGATATGAAAAATCCGTGCGCAGGAATAGGAGTAACTATGAACAGAATTATGGGACTTGATTATGGCTCTGTAACAGTGGGGGTAGCAATCAGTGATGCTTTGTTAATAACAGCGCAGGGAATAGAGGTAATTCATCGTAAACAAGAGAATAAACTACGTCAGACACTAGCAAGAATAGAAGAATTGATTGCTGTGTATGAGGTTGATACCATTGTCCTAGGTTACCCAAAACATTTGAACAACACGGTTGGTGAAAGAGCAGTAAAATCCGAGGAATTTGCAGAAAAGCTTAGGCAAAGAACAGGCCTTACGGTTGTTCTCTGGGATGAAAGGCTGACAACAGTTGCTGCTCATCAGGTTTTAAGTCAGGCAAAGTTGGATTATGTTGAAAAGGCTAAGGTAGTTGATAAACTTGCAGCAGTATTAATTTTACAAGGCTATCTTGATAAGTTAAGCTTTATAAAAAAGAAAGAATTAGACGAGACAGAAAATACAAGTAGGGATTAAGTTCGCAAATTAATGTTATAGCGGAGGCAAAGAATGGACAATAAACCAGAAGAAATCATTTTCATATCAGAGGATGGCGAAGAAGTTACATTTGCTGTCATAGAACAGACAAGATTAGGTGGCATTAATTATCTTTTGGTTAGTACGACAAATGAAAATGAAGAAGAAGCGGAAGCTCTTATATTAAAAGAGGTTTCGCAGGATACTGATGAAGATGCAGTATATGATATTGTAGAAGATGATAGTGAACTGGAATTAGTAGCTAAAATATTCCAGGAATTATTAGATGATATTGAATTAAATTAATTGCAAGATATAAGATAAGATGAAAATAGGTGATGAAATGCCTGATAATCAAGAATTATTTAAGAATTTATTAAAACAGAACGGATTAAAGGTTACCACTCAGAGGGTTGCAATTCTTGAAGTGTTAGACAGCATGCCGGGTAGGCATTTAACAGCAGAAGAAATCTATGACTGTGTTAGAGTCAAATACGCGGATATTGGAATTGCCACTGTTTACCGGACGATTCAGATGTTATCGGAATTAAATCTAATAGACAAATTAAATCTAGATGATGGATATGTACGCTATGAAATTAGCAAAAGTGACAGGACAGACACCAGTCACCATCATCATCACTTAATATGCCTCGATTGCGGTAGTGTTTTTGCATTCCAGGATGATCTGTTAGAAACTTTAGAAGAGCGGATTAAAACGACAACGGGGTTTGAAGTGGTCGATCACGAGGTAAAGTTATACGGTCACTGTAATAATTGCACGGGCAAATAATCTATAAAATCTATATCTACAGGCCTTAGAGCTTGTTTATACCTTGCACTTAGTTAATGGATAGAACTTACATAAAACCATTGGAGGTGCAAATTTGAAGGAAAATGAAAAATTAATGAAACAAACAGATTTAAAAGGACTTAAAATTATTCCACTTGGTGGATTAGAACAAATAGGTATGAATATCACAGCAATTGAGTATGAAGACTCAATCATTGTAATTGACTGTGGATTGTCCTTTCCTGAGGATGAGATGCTGGGAATTGATTTAGTAATCCCGGATGTCACTTATCTTAAGGAGAACATTGATAAAGTAAAGGGTTTTGTAATCACCCATGGACATGAGGATCACATTGGATCTCTGCCCTATGTATTGAAG
>JAFACO010000362.1 GCA_023425485.1 Bacillota bacterium | reverse complement strand
GTATGAGCTACTCTTGATTTACAAATGCTGCAAAGCAGTTTTATGATATAGATATTATTCTGAACTATTCTGTTTTTAGTGCTTTTGTTATTACTGCAATTTGCTCTACTTTCCTTGCTTTTAGTATCTTTCATCTCCAGTTCCCCCATAGTCTTACTAAATGACATAATTACCATTATATACTATTTATTTGTGTTTGGAAAATTTTCTAAAAAATAGTAACCAAAATAAAATTATGCTATAAAAAGAACAAATAACGGGCAGCTTACTACACACTCGCTATTTGTTCTCTCTGTCTGTTGTATCTTTTTTATGATATGTATCTTACAACTTAGCTGTTTCTACCTGCTCCACCTCCACGGCTACGTCCACCTCCACCGCTAGAGGATGCCCTACCACCGCCAGAGGAATGTCCAGAACTACTGCTGCCTCCACCAGAAGATCTGCCTGCTCCACCTCCACTATAGGAACTACTGGAGGAGGAAGCGCTGCTGGAGGAAGATCTGCCTGCTCCTCCACTGCTTCCCCAGAAGCTGCCACCTGTAGAAGACCTTCCTCGACCTCTATCATCGTCGTCATCGTCATTTGAATAACTATATCCTCCACTACTGTGATGACCACCGTTGTAGTGTCCATGGTGTTGGTGTTGATCATCATATACACCAAAAAACCCTTTTGGACCATAAATTCTAGTGTATTTTTGGCTGTATGGATTAAAAGGAACTCCATAGTGATTCATAAAACTTTTTCTACGTCTTGATCTTATAAAAAGTAATAGTATTAATATTAGTACTGTCGCTGCTCCATAAAATTCCGGACTATTTTCTGCAGTTTCTATACCATTGTCACTTCCTATATAATTATCCGTTTTTCCATTCGTATCACTTCCAGTACTATTTCCAATGTTACCACCAGTGGTTACTTCTGGTTCCATCTTAATCAAATCTTCATAATTTGACTGAAATAACTTATAAAAACTATTAGCAGTATCCATGGCTCCCTGACTATAATGTTTTTCCGCAAACTCCGGTTCTAAAACATTATCTAATATATCGCCAAGTACTTTGCTTGTTGCAAATTCTTCCGTTTCTCTTCCTGGTAACAACCAGTAATTATCATCTTCTTTATATAAAACTAATACTACATCCCGTCCCTTTGCCTTAAGACGTTCAAAGGTATTTATTGCATCTTCTTGAAAACTTAGTCCATCTTCACAATAATCCCTTGTTACTACATAGAATCCAGCATTATATAACTCTTTCATCTCGGTACTTTTTTGATTTATATACGCTTCATACTCATCGCTTATAATTTTTGCATGATCGTAAGTATACTTATCTGCCTTTTTTATTACACCAGACTCCGAGCTGGCAGTGGTATTTCCTAGCTGACTATTTAACCTTTTGGCAAATGCCTCATAAGTCTTTTTTGCTCCAGCGCTATAGTCCTTTGCTGCAAAATCTGGTTCAAGATATTTCTGAAGAATACTGGATATTTTTCCACTGGTAAGCGTATCTTCTAACCCTTCCCCCTGTGTCACCCAATAATCATCATCTCCAATTGACAGCAGAATTAAGAGTCCATCATTTTTCTCTGCGGAGCCGATTCCCCAAGCATTAAACAATTCCATTGCATAGGTTTCTAAAGAATCCCCATTTGTAAAATCTACAGTAACAAGAGCGATCTGTGCTCCAGTCTGTTCTTCCAACTGATAACCTAAATCGATTATCTCATCTTCTACTTCAGCACTGATGACATCCGCGTAATCATTTACATAAAACTCTTTCGTTGGTTCTAAAGTATCGGCATTTACAATTATTTCCGGTATTCCTGCAATGAATAATGAAGTAAGTAATAAAAGACAGAATTTTTTCATTAATTGTATTTTCTCCTATTCATATAATTCTAACGGTTTGACAAATGTTATTGTACTTAAAACATTTGCAGGAAACCGCTTTAAACATTTATTAAATATACTTGCATTTTTATTATAACTGCTATGTGAAATGATTAGCTGCCTGGATTTCACATCTACAGAAAAGCTATCTCTATAATACTGATCCCGTTCGTCCAAATTCATAAGGTTAAGCTCTTCATATAAATTCATACTGGCTTCTAATAGTTGTTCCTTCGCCTCATATTTATCCCCAGGAGTTTCTGCTTTCTTCATTAGATCTATATGTTCCAGCACATTCTCAATTCTCTCATCGTCCTTATCCATATATCTTCCAGCAACAACGGTCAGATTATAGCATTGATTCATTATATACTCCAAATCACTTTGTATACCCTTACCATCCATTCTTTCACCTTGATAGAATATAAGCAGGGACTCTTCCCTTATTTTTGACAGCGAAAGGTTTGCACCAAGTAATATGGAAAATACAATAAGAAATGACGTTATACTAATTGCTATTTTTCTATCCTTCAAGTACTTCATATAAGTATCCATACCTTTCCGATTAACTTCAAACTTACTTATGGTGGTCATAAGTTAAGCCCATTTTCAAAACCTATTCTTTTAAATAACTATCCTGCTGTAACATCTTTTTCATGACATCAATATTAATCGATGTCTCCATTGCTTTATCCTCATAGACATTATCCAGTATTTTATGAAAAGCCGTTACCAGTTCCCTTATAAACTCTTCCATTTTTAGACTTGACATCGATTGATTTTCTTCTGCTTGTCCCAACGTTTCCAGTTCCTTATAACTATTTAATATTTTCACTGTCTCAGGTAGATAATAATAAAAGAATTGACTAGCATTAGAACTCTTGTCCGGATTATTCTTAACAAACTCTATAATACTTTGAGTATCGTCTAAAATGCTTTCTATATGTTTTCTTATACTGTCTTTCAAGATGGTATTCTGTACCACTCTTATTTTCTCCAGATTATCCAAGGCTTCAACCAGCATTTCATCAAGAAACGCATCTCCGGTATTGGTGTCTTTAACAACTTTTCTGGCAAATAGAGTTGGTATAGCAAAGGATGTTAAAAGATATAAGAATAAAGACAACACAACTACAATAAAATAATCCGTCAAACGATACAACGGAAATAAAATAGCATAGATTATCCATAGAAAACCGACTGAATAAATCGGAATCACTGATTTACTTTTTATTATTTTCACAGTTTCACCCCATAATATAATATTAACCAACATTTTCCTACATTATAGCAACTGCCCTATAATATAACAAGTTAAATTGTTATGAGAATAATTAACTTTTGCTTTCCATAGCTAGGCTGTTGCATCAGAAAAGGACTGCCGTCACCAACAGTCCTTAAAGAAATTAATACTTATAAATTCAACAGCTATACTTTCATTCGTTAACTTATTTTATACTTATCAAATACCAATTCATTCTTTTCATATCCGAAGATTGTATTTAAGAATCCCATATCGTTCTCAATGACCTTTATCTTTTGATAGGCTGCTTTCGCACCAGCAGGAACCTTAATCGTCGCATAAATCGGAGATTTAATAACAGGTGGTTTACTGCCCTTGAACTCCACTGCAGCAATTCCATAAAGGGCAACAGCTTCAAGGGTTGCAAGACTCTTAGGCAATATAATACTTGTAATAGTTGAGGTTGATTTGTTGTTCGTTCTACCTGCTTCATAGGAATTATAAAACGCACCCTTTTTAATTGTTTTTACTCCCTCTGGCAATGTAACTTTACCCTTTAGAACAACTGTGGTATAAATGGTATCCCCATTTTTACTATATAAAATTTTACTGTCTGATTTAAAAAATGTATTCTTCTTGTCTACAGTAATTGTTGTTAACTTTGTCATACCACTTAAAGCACCATCACCTAAAGATTTGAAGGTTGCTGGAAGGTTAACACTCTTAATATTGGTATAGGAAAATGCACCTTCTCCCATTTCAGTCAAACCAGATGGGAGCACTACTTTTGTCAATGCACTCCCAGAAAAGGCAAATGCTCCAACCTTCTTTATTCTTTGAGAAAGAGCACAGGTTTTTAATTGCTCAAATTCCTGAAATGCCCTGTCACCTATTTCAGTAACATAATATTTGTTTCCCATATAGGAGATGTATTCCGGAATAATTAAGTTTGTAACCTCCTTTGATGGTTGCTTACTGCTGGAAGTTCCCCCTTTTACTGCCTTTAAACTATAGTAACCAATTACCTTTACCGCTCCATAATTACTTCCTGCTGCTTTTGTTGTAACTGTATAGCCTAAAGCGTATTGAACTTCATAGGTCTTTCCGCTTTCCTTGACCGTCTTAATCTCACTGATTGGAAGATAAAAGCTCTTAGAATTGTTCCACTCCCATTGTTCAAACAGATTTTTATCATAAGCCATAACGTCGTCGCCGTTTATAACCTGCTTTTCAACGAGAACTACGATGGAAAGTGCTTTCCGATACTTCTCCTTATAACCATTCGGTATAATAAAACGTTCTACATAAGAGCCAGATATAATCTGACGGATATCATTATCCACCACCAACAGCTCTGGGTTTAAACTTAAAAATTCCACCTCTCTAAGCTTTTCCGCACCATAAAATAAATCCTTCGGTAGATTTGTTACCTTAGACGGAATAACTAATGAAGTAATAGAAGTCCCCTCAAATATATTCCCTCCCATTTTTTCTAAATTTTCCGGTAATTTTATAATGGAAAGTGAAGCGCAGTCCATGAAAGCCCCAACCTCTATTTCAACCACACCTGACGGAATCTCAATATTTTTAAGCGATGTACATGATGAAAACGCTGCATCAGCAACAAGCTTTAACGTAGAAGGAAGTGTAACCTTTTTTAAAGAAGTACAGTTAGCAAACATTGCCCCCTCCAGCACTTCGACCCCTTCTGGAATCACAATTTCCTCTAACGATTTGCAGTAAGCAAACGCACCCAATTGTATCTCTTTTACACTCTTTGGAATAGCAATATTCTTTAAAGCAGTGCATGCTCCAAAAGCATTTTCTTCAATTTTTCTTATGGTATCCGGTAGGATAACGGTTTCCAACCAATCATTGACTAATAAATCACCGGAAACAACTAATAAAGAATTGGACCGGAAGGCACTTCGTCCAATCGTTGTAACCGTATAACTTCCAATACCAGAGGTTATCGATACCGACGATTTATTTTCAATGACTTCTACTACCGTCAGTTCGTTGGTAGCTAGATCTAATTCGTAAACAACGTTTTGATATACTCCTATATATTCTGATTGCTGTATATGTGTTTCAGAAAATTCATCTGGGTTCATACCAAAATAGGTTGTTCTGAAGGGTCCTTTTGTAAATTTACCATATTCATATGTATTTCCAGAATCCCAAGTGGCATCTATAACAATCCATTGTCCTCCTGCATAAGCTATATTCCAGGCATGACCAATTCCACTGCTGGATATTCCTCTAATATAAAAGCAGGGAATACCAACTGCATTGTACATTGCTTCAATCAACTTTGCATACCCATCACAGACTGTCTTTTTTGTCTCTAAAACAGTCTTGGGAGTAATCAGCTTCCATTCTACCCTATTGTAATAAAGGTCATAATCATAATAAATATTATCTGCTATCCAGTTATGTATTGCCAAAGCCTTATCATAGTCAGTAGACGCATCCTTAATAATACCCTTTGCCAGAGCAGCCACTTCTTCATATTCAGTTTTGGTCAACATCCAATTATCATAGTTATATCTGGGAACAGGATCTGTGAACTGCAAAAACTCCAGATACTTAATAAGGTTATTATCCTTTGCGTGAACTGTTATGGTATTACTTTGACCGACACAAAAAAACACTGTTAGAACAAAAACAGAAAATAACAGCTTGTTTAATGTTAGTTTGTAAACCTTCTTCATGTTAAAGCACCACACCTTTCTTAATTCCAAACTTATTATATAATCATACAAATATCAAGGGAATTTATCATAAATTAAACTTTTTTAAATTATCAATTATCGGATTGGATAATAAAGGTCTGCCTCGCAATAGTCTTCCCTGCAGATTCTCTGGTCCATTCTTTCGAAATGATACTGATTCAAAAGCTTAAAGCTGGTCTTTGGCATCCAAACCGTCTCAATTACGTCATAAACCTCCGCTAATTGTTTCATTGTTAATTCCTGCGGCGAATGAAGCCCAACATAACGAAAAACAGCATAATCAGACTCTTCTATTGTCTGACAGGTAAAGTCCCTATAGTTATCGAAGGGAATGGATACCTCTACACTTGGCATATAATAATCCGCTTCATAAAAATTATAATATGTAACCAACCCGTAGTAGATATGTTCATTAATGACATTCTCTATTTCCGGTCGTCGCTTATGGTAAAACTCCAGAGCATTTCTATTGGCTACAGAGGTGTCATAATTCTCCTTATGATTTGTTAATACCTTTAATCCTGCCAGATGGAAGCGAGGTTTTGTACAGTAGAAGGGCGGTAATATCATTCCGGTAGAAATGTCATTTAACAAGGTCGTGTCTACTCTCGGCACAATTGGCAGCTCACAGTTCTGCTGCCGAAATCTTGAAGGGGTAATGCCGAACATTTGCTTAAATGCTCTTTCATAGCTTTGTTCATAACCAAAATGATATTCACAGGCAATATCTATGATTTTTAAATCATCCTTCCTTAATTCGGACAGACTGCTGGTTAGTTTTCTACCTCTTACATATGACATTAATGGATTGCCCGTTATTGCTTTAAATAGTCGATGCAAATGATATTTCGATATGCAGAGCTGCTCTGCCATGCAATCTAAGGACAACCCTGATTTTAAATTATTTTCAATCAATAACACTGCGTTCTCAATCATTTTTCGATTTGCAACGTTCATATCCTTAACATACCTTTCTAGTAACTTTCGCTTTAAATTATAACAGCTAAGCTATAAGTGCTCGCTTTCACTTCGCTTAGGCAGAGCTGAAACGTTATATAAAATAGCAAGAAATGTTCAGTATCCTATCTTTTTCCATATTATAATACTTGTAAACCTTTGTCAAAATATTAATTATATGGAGGAATTGTATATGAAGCGATTTGGAATCCTACTAATTCTTTTCTCTATCTTTATTCTGGTGTTAACAGGATGTACGAAGACATCAAATGTTGAAACCCGAACTGCAGAGAATATCACTGACGTACTGGATGAGAAGCAAGACGGGAACAAGGAGATTCAAGCGGATAGTGAGGCTAACCCAGCTGAAGTGGTAGCTAAGGACAGTCCCACTAAGGAGAATGCAATCACAGAAGATTTCGTACTAAAAGAGGGAACGATTGAAACGATTGACTATGACTCTAAAGCAATTTCTGAAAACCTTCTTAATGAGAAAACAATTCAACAGCTTTATGTTTACCTGCCACCATCCTATGGGGATAATAATAAAAAGTACCCAGTAGTATATTTCTTACATGGGTTTGGTGAGTCCGCTTTATCCTTTGCCAGATATGCAAAGGTTTCCTTCGATCCGGAATTTTCTAAAAATCCTAATAAAGAATTTATTCTCGTAGCAATAGATGGCTCCAACTCGACGGGTGGTTCCTATTATGTTAATTCTCCTGTTATCGGGAACTGGGAGGATTACACTGTTAAAGAAGTAATCTCCTACATAGATAGTAATTATAGAACTATAGCAAAAGCAGAATCCAGAGGTATCTGTGGTTTCTCCATGGGCGGGTATGGTGCTCTGCACCTGGCGTTCCTTTATCCCAACGTTTACAGCTGTGTCTACGCTATGTCCCCAGGTGTTTTAGCACCTGGTAAGATTGGAGATGCTCTGGATACCTGGAAATACGACAGGCAATTTCTAAGAGCATATTCCCTAGCCTTTGCCTATAACGAGGAAGAACCCTATGAAACACTTCCTGTTAGAGATGGCTCCGAGGCTGATAATCTCCTTCTGGAGCGTTGGGAGGCTGGGTTTGGTCATTGGGAAGAGAAAGTTGATACCTATTTATCACTGGATTCTAAATTAAAGGCGATTGGTTTAAGCTGCGGCAGTTATGATAATTATGGTTGGATTACAGAAGGAACCATTTACTTATCTGATCTTTTAAAGCAAAAAGGAATTAGTAATCTTCTTGTTAACTTTGATGGAGGTCATGTTATGCCTCCGAATACTATGAAGGATCATCTGCTGCCGTTTTTTGAAGATGCTCTGGTCTGGGAGTAAAACAAAAAGGCTGTTACAAAAGTCTACTATGTTTAGAGAAAATGGAGTTTATATCTTCCTTTTCCACATAGGTATCTTTTTGCAGCAGCCTGTTTTAATCCAATAAATTAATATATTTTATTTTAGTACTGTGTAACTGTACCCGAATAGGTTGCATCAAAGGTAAACTTAAAGACTGGCACTTGATTAACCGTATCATAATGGTCATAGGTTTGTACCCAATTATTTATTTCGGTACAACGAAGCGTCCCTTTGAAGGTGCCATCATCATAATTATAGCTTGTCACAGACATAAATTCTCTCTTAATTAATTCTACCACACTTAACGGACCAACTGCACTGGCTGGTTGAACTACAGATACTGTTTTTGTAGCTGGATAAGCCGTTACTGTACCAGAGTAAGTTGCATCAAAGGTAAACTTAAATATTGGGACTTGTTTAACTGTATCGTAATGATCATAGGTTTGTACCCAATTACTTATTCCGCTACAACGAAGAGTCCCTTTAAAGCTACCATCATCATAGTCATAGCTTGTCACGGATATAAACTCTCTCTTAATTAATTCTACTACACTCAATGGCCCCATTGCACTAGCTGCTTTTGTAACTGTAACGACCTTAGTTGTTTCAGCAAAAACGTTTGAAGTACCAAAGGATAAAACAAGCACTACGATTAAAGCAAAACAAATACTAACCTTAAAACCCCTTTTTCCTAACATAATTATATCCCCTTTTTATTTTTAATTTTCAAACAGTATAAGTTTGAAACTTTATAACAAAGCAATGTTATTCTATGTAATTCTGTCACTTAATCTATTTTACTAACATTTAATTTAATAGAACTTGCTAATAAATTTCACAACAGCTTTACTTTATATTTTATAGGTATATAACTTGGAAATATAAAATTGTTTAAGATTAATGTATCTATTTCCGAACCAATCTTAAACCTTCGGTTTCTCGCTATTTTGCTCTATACAATCGTAATATTATGTAATTATATTTTTAATATATATTTATATTACTTGATTGTCAATATTTTACTTCTGATATGATGCTAAATGTTTATTAATATCACCTACAGCTCTTGTTATATGTGTTGCTTTCAGACTAATTAATTGCTAAAACTTCGTAATACAATGATTGGTTATTACTTGATAAAATCTTAAAATGCTGATATTATCAAGCTTCGACTTATATTAATAACTGCGAAGTTTAAGTAAATTATTTATTAGGCCGTTGGAGTTATTAAGTTTACTTCATACTATTAGCCTTGATTATAGCAAATTCAATTTTAATTACAAAAAAATTCTCTTCCAACAATGCAGTAATATTGCCATTCATATGCTTTACCAACTCATAAGCAATGGATAAGCCTAGACCTGTGGAATTACTACTTCTCGATTCATCCGCCTTGTAGAAGCGATGAAACACCTTATCAGTATCTATTTTATCCATTCCTAAATATTTGTTTTTTACTAACAGTTCAACCTTGTTGTAATCACTGTTCATTTCGATTACAATTTGTTCATTTCCATGATCCATAGCATTCTTTATGACATTTTGTATAACTCTACGTAATCCCGCTTCATTTGCCAGAATAAAAGAACTTTCATCAGGAATTGATACAACCGGCTCCATCCCTCTATTCTTAAAATCTTCATAAAAAGAGAATACCGAATTATACAAAATCCTATTGAGATTACATTGCTCAATTGTTAAATCATAGGATTCATTTTGAAGTTTCACGTAGGTAAATAACTGTTCCACCATTTCTTGTAAGGAAGATACTCTTGTCTCAATGATTTGAACATAGCGTTTACGGTCGGCTTCTTCGTTGGAATCAGCTAATAACTCAAAATACCCTTTCAGTGAGGTCAACGGGGTTCGAATATCATGTGAGATATTTGTGATGGTTTCCTTTAATTGATTATCCTTCTTCTTGTACTCAACCTCGTGCTGTTTTTGCATTTTTATTGTTCTATTCAGGCCTATAGATAATTCCTTAATTTCTCTAAAATCCAATTCGGTTGAGATTATTTTATTCGTGGAATTATTCTCAATAAATTCAAGCTGACGGCAGATAGAACGTACCTGCCGTCGATATAAAACCAATATGCTTAAGCTAATTATACTTATTATTCCGAATACAATATTAAGCCACATCCTAATCCCCTTACTATTAAATACTTAGAAAAGTCATACCACATTTATAAAGTTAATTCCATTTTGCAATTAGCTGATATGATTATATATCTCTCTTTTCCATAACAAGACAGCTTATTACATTGTACGCTAAGATTGCAATTACAGATACCCCTATCACTCTTATACTTATTTCACCGGATGGAGTGCTCATTAACGCTTGCACATTTGTCGTTATTAAGTAATCTGGTAGTTTAGCACCAATGTAATGTCCATTAATATTTAATTTACTAAGGAAGCCAATAATTAATGCTCCAATTCCAGAACATAAGCAAATACTGATGATCATGCTAATCGCAGTGCTTCTGGTCAGTACTGAAACCATGATAATAACTACTGCAAAAGCAGTGTGCAATAAAAATTGTAATCCCAGATATTGAAATAGCTTAGCAGAGACCTCTATTGTTATGTTATCTATAAAAATACTTGAAGCAATCCCAGTTATCAGCAACATAATTAAAAGTTCAAATAAAACAAAGACAGACATCGCTACTGTTTTAGATAAGATTATGTAGGATCTTCTTTTCGTACAGGTAACCAAATTCTTAACATATCCAGAAGTGTTTTCTCCGCAAACATAAATTACCACAAAAATCCCAGTAAATAGCAGCATGATTCCACTAGATAACATTACCACAACTTCATCCAGTAAGGTGACATCAGATCTTATTAATGAAGACCCATCATAGCTAATTCCTAAATTGACGTTTTCTGTACTATCTTCTGCTATCGTTTCCTGTACTGTATCCACATCAGTTTGTTTTGAAGAATACATTTCAAAATTTTGTTGAAGCATATAAACATTCAACATCATAAAAGCTGCAACTATAATTAAAATCACATAGAGGCTTCTAGTTTTCACTAATCGGTATAAATCCATCTTTATCACATTAAGCATTGTCAGACCCTCCTGTAAGCTCCATAAAATATTTTTCCAAGTTATCTCGATTAACTCCAATGGAACTAACCCTAATTTGGTTTAAAACGAGCTCCCTATTAATATCAGCAACATCCTCCAGCCTTTCATAGATATGGATTGTCTTGTTATTCACTACTTTATAATTGTGAATATTAAAATGCTCCAGCACAGTACAAGCTTTTTCAGGATTTTCTATGATAATTTCAATTCGCTCACTGCATTTGTCCGACAGTTCTTCTTTTGTAAGTTCTTGTATCAGCTTACCTTGGTCTATAATACCGTAATGTGATACTAACTTAGATAGCTCCTCCAAGATATGACTTGATATAATTACTGTTATGTTTTTATCTTTATTCAGACTAAGAATTGTTTCACGTACCTCGACAATACCTTGTGGGTCTAAGCCATTGATAGGTTCATCCAGAACTAATAAATCTGGTTCTCCAATTAAAGCCATTCCAATACCCAAACGTTGCTTCATACCAAGAGAATAATTCTTAACTTTTTTGTTACCCGCTTTGGTTAGACCAACACTCTCGATGATATCCTCCAGGTATTTTTTATCATTAATACCCATGCAGATTGCCTTTAACTTGAGGTTATCAAAAGCTGTCATATTCTTATACAGACCAGGGTCTTCAATTAAGACACCAACTCTATCATATACATTTTTAACATCATCCCCTTTGTGTCCAAATAACTCAATTCCTCCACTTGTTTCTTCTGCTAAGCCAGAAATCATTCGTAAGAAGGTTGTTTTTCCCGCACCATTCCTTCCAATAAAACCATAGATTGAACCTTTTTCAACATTCAGACTAACCTGGTCAACTGCCTTTTGATTCTTATATTGCTTTGTCAGATTCGCCGTCTTTAAAACGTACTCTCTCATATGAATAACCCTACCTTTCTCATATTTTAAAAACTTTGTGCTGACGGATACCTTTTTCAATTGATTGCTCCTACTTTCCTGCACTAGTTTTATGACTATGGTCTTATCTTAAAGTAAAAGGTATAATTCATCGCAAACAAAAGTTTAAGAAATGTTAAAGAATTATATGGTTTAAGTGTGTCAAACCTTTAACTTGAAGCCGATTCCCCATACCGTCTCAATATATTCGTCTTCTGTGACTTTCTTCAACTTCGTTCGAATATTACTAATATGTACATTAATAGTCTTATCCTCTCCAATAAAATAATCCGTCCAGGCATAATCATAAATATCCTGTTTACTAAATACTCTATTGGGATTGGAGAGTAATAACTCTAGAATCTTGAACTCTTGCTTTGTCACATTAATTTCTGTGCTCTTTATTTTCACTTCAAAGGTGCTTTTGTTCAATTGTAAGTCTTTACAAGAAAGTATCTCAAACCCTTGATTACTTTCTCTCCTTAATTGCACTAGGACACGGGCTATCAACTCCTTTAATTCAAAGGGTTTCGTGATATAGTCATCCGCACCAATTGTTAACAAATCCACCTTACTATCCAACTCATCCTTGGCAGTTACAATAATTACAGGAACCCTTGAATATGTCCGAAGTTCTTGTAGAAATACAACTCCCCCAATACCGGGTAACATTAAGTCTAGTAAAATCAAATCATATTGCTGATTTTTCACACATAATCTTGCTTCTGTACCGGAAAAGGCTTGGGTACACAACAGGCCCTGCTTACTCAAAGCTTCAAAAATCATATTATTAATATTTACATCATCTTCAACAATTAATATACTTTGCATTTATTTCCTCCTACCTTCCAAACCCAACGTTATCAAGCATAATACTGCCCTTTTCGTTTTCACTGAATTTAAATCCGATTTTTACAATAGAAGTACTGTCAAAGTCCTGGTTGTTCTTCTCAAAATCCTTACAGGACAATCGTACCGTTTGAAAAAAGTTTTTAGCATCAAAGGTATTTGTTAAAAATTGAAGCTTGAATTGTCTTACTGGCAAGGTCGGATAGACTATAATATAGTCAGACATACGAAGTGAGCTTTTGTTCCCATGAGAATCTTCCAAGGTAATCATTGCATCTAATGATTTGAAATCTACATCTTTATAGTTCTTTTCCCCTATGTCCATAATGTCAAACTGTAAAAACTCTTCTGACACATCACGAGCTGGTAAATAAATTATATACTCTGCTTCTTCGGTATTATCCCATACTAACTTAAGAACATAATCATCTTCACCATCATAAATGGGGCTTTTCAACTCTCGCCAAACTGACACATGGTTGGCATCTAGCCTGGTTGTTTCTAATGGCCCATATTTTATATTAGAATCTTCATCAAAATTAGTTATCAATTCAAAGGTGGAGTCTTGATAACCTCTCATATATAAGGTATTTGCCAGTTCATACTTATTTTCATTATTAGCAAAAAAATCTGCACTAGCTTTTTCCTGCTTCAACGTTGCATCTAAAAATTCCTTGGTATATGCCTTTAGTATATTTCTCTGTTCACCTGCTTCCAGCAGGTTTTTTGTGTTTAAGAAGGGTTTAAAAGGCTGAGGAAGGTCGTATCTTCCCCACTGAGTATTAAATTGACCATGGTTCGCACCTGCAATATACAAGAAGGCTTTAAAATAACCACTATCTTTATCAAAGGTTATATTATGGTATTGACTGTATCCCATAACATCTGTAACATCCTGGTCATTAGAGCCATGTATAAGGAGATAATTTATATCAGTTAACTTTACCTCATGCTGTGCAGGTTGGTACTGATCAACGGTTGGCGAAATGGCAATCAAGGATTTTATATTAAAATGATAGTTAAATCTTATATTTCCATTGTCCGGATAATGGGTATAATCATTGAACAGTGCAGCGGTTGCTATACTTTCACCACCTCTGGAATGCCCGGCTAAGGCCACATTACTAAAATCCATCTTCTGATAAAGTGGACCCTCTGGATCTAAGTTATAACGCTCCACTAACTGCATATTTTCTAAGAGTAAGATTGCTCTGGCATCATTTTCATTGGATAGACCCATATTAATATAGCCATTGCAAAATGCTTCATCCACAGAAACAACCACATAGCCATTACTTGCTAAATATTCACCCAGATAATCATAACCCAGATAAGATTTTGTCGTCATGTTATGATTGCCATGAATAATAAACATGACCGGATAATTCTCACCCTCTGTAGGGTACCATACCTTTCCGGCAAGTGGAACTTCATCAATGCCGTACCCCCAATACATTCCGCGAATCATACTTGTAATCCCTTCATACTCGCCAATGTAAGAGGAAAGATCCGTGGTTTCAGTTTCTAAACCATCGTCACTGTTCAAGCCGTACTCAGCGTGACTTACGGATAGACTTCCATTTTCCAAGGTAACTTTTTCGGTAGCAGGTATATTCTTATGTTCCGAACTACCTAGAGCTACATACTGCTCAATGTAATCATCCTGAAACCCTTCACCTATCAATATACTACTTAATGCTATATTAAAGAGTAAGGTAAGACTGAAAGACAATATAACCGCTAGATTTTTTCTTCTATGACAAAGAAAGCTCCACAGACTTCTTGCAAATATAATCTCAATAAAAGCAATTAGCATTGAAATTACCAAGACTAACGACATCGACATAAGAAAAGAACCCGAATATATAGGGAGGAAAATAAAAATTACTATCATTACACTGTAAACTGCTGGCTTTGCCCTGTCCTGTAATAGGGGTTTTAAAAGAAGTGTAACGACGAGACGTAAGAGATTAATAACTAGATACGCTAAGGCTCCAAACAACAAGAAGCTAATTGTTTGGGGTAATCCAGAATCAAGAAATAAACTTCCGATAATTGTACAAGCAAGTATATTAAATAACCACACCTTGCTTTTCTCTGTATTTGAGTAATTCCTTTCTTTAAATGTATTCCATTTTTCTTTCCACTTTGCACCCATGGCTTTAACTTTTTTAATTATTTTCAACTTAAATTCCCCCAGAGTCCTTTTATTATTCTTTATTCAAAATCTAATTGCTATGAACCTAAATATTATTTGTATTCTTATATATCTGCGATAAACTATTAATTCTTCGCATTAATTCTTCCCTAACTTCCATAGGTTCGAGGCACTCACATTTATCACCAAAGCTTAGTATTAGATTAAATCCAGAATCATCCTGGATAAATGGAAGCAAAGCAATGTAATAGTGCTCTTTGTCAGGTATCACATTTTCTAGTCCGCAATACTCCATTACCTTATCCCTTACTGATTCATGAATCAGTAGTTTCACTGTAATCTGTCTCTTATTCATCTTATCCGTAAACTCTGATATTATAGGCGGAGTTTCACGGGTTGTAAAACTTTCATTTAATATTTGAAGGTTTGACATTCGAACTAATTTAAATAATCGAAAGTCCTCTCTCTCGAAACAATAACCCTGTATATACCAGCTATCCACCTTTAACATCAAGCGATATGGCTCCACGGTTCGCTCGCTTCGCTTTCCAACACGATCATAATACTCAAAGGATATTACTCTTTGGCTTTCCATTGCGTCATTTATTACCTTAAGATAGTTTTGTAGCTTGGCATTTCCCTTCCAAGGTTGCAGGTCAATTAAGATCTGGCTTTTTTTCAGCTCTATTTCATATGCCGTATCGGCAGGAATTAAACTTTGAACCTTCACGAAGGTGTTAATAATTTCTTGTCTGCTTAAAACCGACGACACACTTTCAAGCCCTCTTAAAAGAGTAACAATATCAGAAGCCGAAAATACCCTCTTATCAAGTTTATATTGTTCCATAATTTGAAATCCGCCATTTATGCCGGAGGTAGATATGATGGGAATCCCTGACATGTTAATTGTATCGATATCTCGATAGATTGTCCTAAGGGAGACCTCAAATTTATCCGCTAATTCTTTTGCGCTAACTTTATTTCGATCTAGCAAGATTAGGATAATCGATATTAGGCGATCTATTTTCATAGGAATATGCTGCTTTCTATTACTATTTATTTTTAACTGTTTGGCGAGAGCCCAACAGAGAGGAAACCGCAGGATTTCGAACCTGATTCTAAATAATTACATTTATTTTATATCACTGACATAATGCTGTCAACGAGTCATGATATGATTATTTCAGTATTAAAAGTTGCAGCAAATAGCTTATGAAACCATTTATACAGTTAAGCTTGCACTAATATTAATAATAAAATTTGGAGGTATCTATGAATTATCTAGAAATGTATAATGATATTATGAAAAAGGCTCCTGCAATTGCTTTAGCGACAACGGTGGATGGAATGCCCGATGTTAGACTAATAAGCCATTGCGTTATTCCTGAAAGACCCGATGTCCTTTATTTCTCTACCAATCGGACTAGCCCAAAAGTGTTACAATTTGGAGCAAATAATATAATTTCCCTTTCAACAGTTCCTTCTCCGTCCGACGGCCATATCCATGTCCGCAGTAAAAATGCAACTGTACGCAAAAGTGATTTATCTATTGCTGATGTAAAGGATATCTTTATTGAGCAGATTCCAGGCTTCGATAAAATCTTATCTGTTATTGGTGCATACACAGATGTTTATGAAATCCATATGAAAGAAGCCACCGTTGTATTAAATCCAATGCAGACGGGAACTGTAACCTTTAAATAAATAATGGTTTATCGCTTATTTTATTCTAGAAGGGACCTATACATACGTAGAGAATGAATAATGGTACCTCACATAGGTTACCTGTTTCTATCCTTTACTATATGTATCGATCCCTTTAAAAAGCTTTATGCTTACTAAAACGTATTAATTAATTTGAACTACTAACCGGTTCCATATCTTCGCTTAACTCAACATAGGAATATGCCAATAGTGCCATACATTGATCATAGGAATAGATGTCCTTACCTTCTCCCATACCAAACGAACCATCAAACTCTGACCCCTGATCATTGATTCTCATTTTCTCCATTCTTACAAGCGCCTGGTTTAATAGTTCTTTATCTCCTATTTCCTCTGCTAACATGACAAGGATTGCATAGATAGCGGTAGATTCATAATTATAACCTTTGACAACTTCACCGTTAATCGTATATCTTGCTTTAATTCCTCCATTATTTACAGTTGTCTTTAACCAGGATATGGTTTCAACCTTTAATTCTCCTACTTCTGCAAGATGCAGAAGTGTTACGAGAGTCTCCGCCATATTTAAGTCATCTTTCTGATATTCTTCTTTCTCATAATCATACCAGTTATAATATAATGGAAATCCCTCCCCAAGATAACCTTCGGTAACTAACTTAAGTATATTATTATATAAATTCGTTTTCTCTTCTTCGCTGTCCCCTAATTGCTTAATTGATTTAAGGTCAGCAAAGCATAAAGTCAAACGATTTGCTCTCTGTTTCACTTTGAAATCATAGAAGTCATATAGATAATTCTTATTCGAATTATATTTTATAATCGCTTTATTCCACTGCTCTTTAATATCTTCATACTCACCCCATTGCTCCTGTGCTGCACAAAGGGCATCATAGATCCGCAGATCATCAATAAGTGAATTAACCGTGGAGAGTTTATATTTCTCCTCCTTGGTTTCAGAGGCCATCCATCCAGTAAGTGCATTTTTATTAAGCATGTTTTCTAGGGTAAAATTGAGATAACGATCAAAAAGTTCTCTATTATTAACTTTCACAGCATATTCCATCATTAGTCCCTGGGACTCACTAAGGATATCATGTCCGGCCGGTCCATCTAGATTAGATTCTTCATAATTAACAAATACTCCACCGGAAGCGTTGGTTAACTTCTCTGTTATAAATTCTTGTGTAGCTTTTGATCCGCCATAGCGTACATAATCGATATAGGCTTTTAATTGATCCACATCCTCGATGTTGTCAGGGTGTGCAAATTTTAAAATTCCATCTTTATTAATTCCTAAAAAGGTTGGTATTACTTTAACCCCTAACGTATTATAAATGGTAAGATTAGTGTCATAATAATTCTTAAAGGTTATCTGGTTCTCCTTTAAATAATTTTCTGCCTTTTCCATCGTCTCTTTTTCACCATCAAACTTATTCACTAAGATAAATTCGACGTCATCATACCCGGATAAAAGTTCCTCATACTCTGGCATAAGCTTAAATTCTTTATTACAATAACTGCACCAACTGGTCCAAAACAGAAGGATAATATTTTTACCTTTAAAATCACTTAAGTGGGTTTCTTTCCCGTCTTTATCATACAGGGTAAGGTCTGGCAATTCTTGACCAAGTTCTATTTTATCTGGATAATAAATCATCTCGTCTGCAAGTTCATCCTCTCCCTGTTCTGTAGCATCAGTAGCTTTCTCATTATCTTTAGTAAGAAGAAGAAAACCTCCTGCCACAATAAAAACAGCAAAGGCCATGCAAAAAAATAAGATGCAGGTTATTTGAAGCTTGGTTAAAGATGAATTTTTCATTCTAAATATCCTTGCCTTTCTAAGTATCTAAAAATGTAAAGTCATAATTACACTGTAGCCATTCATTTAATTGCCCTTTTAATTAGCTCGACACTTATGTATTTTAAGGGGCTGTTACATCACTGCAACAGCCTCCTCACTATAATTAATTGCTCAACTCACACAGTACCATATCTTAAGTATAAGCATAAATAGGAACTGCGTAGTTTAATCTATTTCACTTTACCTTGGTGCTTTGCTTTATTTCTAGTCATATTTCCTGAATTCTTAGAAGCTTTAGCTCTTTGATTTAAGAGTCCATCAATTACATTTTTTATTATATCATCTGAGTGCCTTTTTGTACCAGCAGAAACATTTTTCTTAGGTACAGCTGTCCTCTTTTGTGCAGACTGATTTGATGCAGCTCTTCTCTCTGTTGTAGAAATGCAATTTGTATTATTGGATTTATTAGCATTCGCCGTTCTATCCTGGAGTGTTCCTTTATTTCCTACCTTACTTGTGACAGTGTGATTTGATACCTTTACAGGAGCAATTACTTCAAACTCTTCTACTCCTACTGCAGTACTTACTTCTTCCAACGCTTCTAATTCAATTGCTACAGCCAGTTGTTCCAATGCTTCAACATCAATTGAATTCATTTCATCCTGATTATCATCTACCGTTATTTCAATCTCTGACTCAATAGAACTATCTGAATTAATGATATCTGTCTCATCTAATTCAATTTGGTCTTTAACCTCATCAACTTCATTAGTCTCCTGAACCTTCGATACCTCATCTGTGACGGTAACCCCGTCCGCTTGATACGCCTTGGTAGCAGTAATTCTAATGTGCCCCTCTTGAATCGCTTTGATAACATCAATGGTATTCATCTTGCTGGCTGCAGTGGTTGATGCTGACACACCTTCACTGGTTTCAAGAACTGCGCCTTCTTTTACTTTCTCTTCTACAACACCTGCTGCTAATTCCACATCCGCTAGAAGCATCAGTTTATTGCTAATTCGAAGTTCAGAACGTTGTCTATAGAATTCATAGGTAAATCCAATTCCGCCTGCTGCCAGGATAGCTAATGACTGCAGCGCAAAGTAATGATATCTGTTTTGCATCTCAACTAATAGAAATAACGCAATTGTTCCTACGAAAAAGATTGCAAATAAAGAAGCTTCATTATCCTTTCTTAGCAAGAAGATAACACCAATGGCAGAAAGAAATACTACAAATAGATAGAAGACATTATTTAAATCTGCTAAATCATAAAATAAGCTTTCAACATCAGTCGTTAATAGTAACTGGTTGTTCATTGTAACAATGTTGGTTGTAGTAGCATAATCGTCATTGGACCAGACCAGATAGAACTTCTTTGCAAACAATTCCAATATACCGACTGGGTTTGCTTTTATCTGCTTAATTGCTACTTCCATGCTGGCATCATTGGCAGCATTAGCGGACTCTGTCTCCTCATATGCCTGTTTTAAAAACTCCTGGGTTTCTTCACTATAACCACCATCACTTGCAATATTGGTTCCGACCATAAGGCTGTAACCCATTGCTCCACCGGAAGCAATGTCCTTTTCAATGGCTTGTGCTACACCGGCAGATATCAGTTGAGAAGCAATAAAGTAACCAAGAAGTACAAAAACTGCTCTTAAAAACCCTTTGGATAATAGAATAGTTTTCAGCGAAACATCCATAATACTCTTATACGTTAGTTTCTTATTAATGGATAACAAGCAAATAACAAAAGCTATTAGTAATACTAAGCCCATTGGACGAATTGCTGACGACAAAGCAATCAGGATACCGCATATCACATGACGAAGAATAATTCTGCTTGTACTAAGCTTGGTATCCTCTTTGATCTGCATGGACATCAGACACAAGTAAGCTGCACCATACAAAAAGCAGGTAAACGCTGCTTCCGCACCATTAATATTTGAAAATAAGATTTGAGAAGGCCAGAAAAAGGATATCGCTAACGCACTGATTCCTGCAACCCTTCCTGCAATTCTTTTACCAATGCCATAGCAAAAGAGTGCAGTTATTGCTGAAAAAACAATATTTGTATAGTAACAGATACTCGGATCTGTCCCAAAAACTCGCATTACTAAGGATAAGATATAACAATAACCATACGTATGTGGGAAAAGGCTGATATACTCATTATTTGATAAGGTTGTCAGTGTACCGTCCTTAATCATGATTGCTACATCATAGTAAAACTTATAATCTGACTCCATCCCAACCGGATAGGAATTTATATAATACAACCTTAAGGCAACCCCTCCGCCGAGAATAGCTAGGATTACTAGTCCTTCCAGTACATACTTAAGCACACGCAAATGGGAACCTATTTTTAACAAAATAGGTCTTGTAAACAAGTAAAACAAGATATTGATTGTAATATAGACTGCAAAAAAGCCTATAATCAATATCGTCTTTACCAGGTAGGTCTGCTCTATCTCCTGAAATTGCTCCAGTCCGAAAGATAAAATAAGCAAAGACGCTGCTAAATATATAAATAATGAAAGGTATATCATCCAATTTCTTTTGATACTCATTATTCACCTCATTAATCAGCTTTCCATTAAAATTCTAACAATCTGCTCACTAGCTGTGCCATCTCCGTAAGGGTTACTTGCCTTACTCATTCTCTCATATTCCCCCGCATCCGTTAACAAAGTACGGAATTCTCGGTATACGTCTTCCTCTTTCGTGCCCACCAGCTTTAAGGTCCCTGCTGCAACACCCTCAGGGCGTTCTGTGGTATTACGCAATACAAGTACAGGTTTGCCAAGACTTGGTGCTTCTTCCTGAATACCACCGCTGTCCGTAAGAACAAGTTCACTGCGGTTAATAAAATTATGAAAATCCAATACATCCAGCGGTTCGATAATCTTCATTCGATCGTGATCTCCAAAGACTTCTTTTGCCGTATCACGAACCTGCGGATTAAAGTGAATCGGATATACTACCTTTACATCCGTGTACTCATCCAGCACTCTTTTAATACCTTTAAAAATATCATAAAGCGGTGCACCTAGGTTTTCTCTTCGATGTGCGGTCA
>JAFACO010000349.1 GCA_023425485.1 Bacillota bacterium | reverse complement strand
CTCCTCTTCGGACCATCCGAAGTTAATCTGCCCATTTAAAGGAAATAAACTTTTTATAGCACCATCTTCATAAAAGGTTAGCAGTTCCACCGGAATTGAACCGATACTTGTCGTAACCACGGTCCGTTCTTCGAGTGCGATGCTCTTTACCTTTCCACTTTCATAAAATGCCAGCGCCTTATTATCCTTTCTTCGCTCATCTGGATCCGAATATCTTGGTACGAAATCTTGGTTCCCTACCCGAAGGATATTTTGCTCATTTAGCTTGCATTCCTTTATTTGCCCCGACTCATAGGTCGTGTAGCTTGATAATCCCTTCAATTTATATTCTTCTGAACTAATCATTCATGTAGCCTCCTTCCGATAACAAAAAATGAACTATTTTATATTTCTTTAAAAATACTATCTTCTGCTACTACATTTTCCTTTGCTGTTCTTTCCAGAGGAATTATTTTATATACAGCAACTCCCTTGTTATCATGTTTGGAGCGGTACTTTTCAGCCATATCCGAGGATATCTTACTTTTATAAAATCCAGGCATGAATTTATCTACAATTGATTGAAGTACTTCTGCACTTTCTTTGAAATCCTTTACCTTTTCGATTAATCCAAAAATCATAACACTTAGATAGGAGGTATCTGCATGGCAGGGCACCTTATCCTTAACTGTTCCGAATTCTTCGTACACTGTGAAGCTTACCTTTGGATTTTCCTCCAGTAATTCTATCTTTTTGCCAGAACCAAGTCCATGAAAATAAATAGCATCATTTTTCCATACATAGTTGACAGGTACGCAATAAGGATAATCGCCACCAAAAATGCCAATTACCCCAGTTCTTGTATTTGTTAAAAACTCTTCTATTTTGGTGTCATCCGTACAGATTCTCTGCTTATATCTGATTTGCTCCATTCCTCACCTCATTCTTCCAGACTTGATAAGAACAATGTCATCCACTCATTATCCTGTTCCATATATCTGCTGCCGCTCAAGATTTCCTCTGCTGATTGCACATAAGGACCAGTAGTCATATCCTCTGAACAGTTTTTAATCAGGTCACTAACTATGGAATACGTATTCTCCAAATGAAATTGAAAACCAAATACTCTTTCTTTATAAACAAAAGCCTGATTCTTACATGCTTCGTTCTCTGCCAGCAATACGGCTTCCTCTGGTAAATCAACAAAGGTATCTCCATGCCATTCAAAGACAATTGGATTGTCAGGCAAAAAAGAAAACTGGGGCATTATATGAGCTTTCTCTGTAAGTGCCACGGGAAACCATCCAATCTCCTTGTAATTATTTTGTATCACTCTTCCACCGATTACATCTGCAATCAGCTGTGCACCAAGGCACAATCCTATCAGGACCTTATTATTCTCTATTGATTTCCTGATAAATTTCTTTTCCTGTACAAGCCAGGGATAATCTTCTTCCTCATAGATGTTCATAGGACCACCCATAACAACCAGCCAATCAAACTGTGATTGCTCCGGAAACTGACTATTCTCATAAAGCCTAGTACAGGTTAATGGATACGCCCTTTCTTTCGCCCACTCCAATATAGTTCCTGGATTTTCAAAGGGTACATGCTGTAAATAATGGATTCTCATATTGAAACCGCTCCTTTCCTAGTAAGCATAAAATATAATACTCAAACTAATACACATACCGCCTTCTGTGTCAGTTTCACTATATACCCTTAGGATGACCGGAATATATTCTGTTCACTGCTTCTCTTATACTATCTTCTATTAAATGATAGGTGGTATATACTTCAATATTCTTTTCTTTTAAGGCATCTGAAGGACAAATTCCTATTCTCATACAAATAACACAATTACAATCCTCAATGGATTTAATTAGTTTGTAAATCCTTCCTGTCGCCTTATCTTGCTTAGTTCCAATTGAGTATTGATCAACGGTTCTGGTTTCCAGAAAGTTAATTTCTCCATTATTATAATCATAGATATAGAATTTTTTTGCATGCCCAAAATGTTGGTCTGTCAACGTGCCCTGCTTAGAACACACTGCAAAGCGCAGTTTTGAATGATACGATTTCGGTTCCCTTGCAACTATATCCGTATACTCCTCATAATCAATGGAAAGTATGGTTCCCATAGTCTCAACAGATGCCGCTCTGCAAGGTTTACAAAAATAAGATTGCGGCAGAATATTGTTACAGGCTTTTCTTACTTCGCTCAGTCCTGAATTTCCATATTCCTCCAGTCCATTTACCTCATAACTCCTACTGTTGTTTGCCGGGAGAATATTCGTTAGGCTGCAGCCACATTCCTTAGCTGTTTCAACAATATCGCTTATTTCCTCTTCATTAATTCCCGGAAGAACTCTTAGATTTAATCTGACAGAGATACCTCTGGAAGTCAAGTAGCTAATTCCAGAAATTTGGTTCTGAATCAGTATATTTGCCCCTTCCTCTCCCCTATATCTTCTCCCCAGATAGGTAATCTCCTGGTAGATCTTTGCACCAGTCTCAGGATAGATTGTATTTACATTTACTGTAACAAAGTTTACCCCTAAGGAGATAAGATGGCTGGCATAGACTGGGAGCATTAAGCCATTGGTTGACAGACATAAGGAAATATCAGGTGTCACTTGTCGAAGTGCTATAAAAGTCTCCTTGACTGTATCAAAATCAGCCAGCACTTCTCCCGGCCCGGAGATTGCTGCTACCGTAAGGTTAGGTATACTCTTTTTTGCCTCAAGGTAGCGCTCCAATGCTTCCTTTGCAGAAATCACTTTATCCGAGACTATCTCACAGGCTGCACCCAAGCAATTGTTTCTCATACTCTCATCGATATAATTGATATTTTGCTTTGGTGCTACAGGCAGGTGAATGATTGCATCATGGAAATCATAGTTATTAAAACAGGGATGCCTGCTGACAAGTTTTCCATTATAATTTGAATGCAAACCTTCACCACCTTACTAAGACCTATGTCGATTATTTCTTACCACATATTTAAAATTGGTTCTCTGTTATGCTTATATTCCATATCCGCAAACCAGGCATTGGCAATTTCTTCAGCCAATAGCATTGCACCGCGGTATCCAACAACTGGGTGTCTGTATTTACCAGCTCTGTCATACACGGGAAAACCAACTCGAACCATTGGTATATTATTATCAATGGCAATGTATCTTCCCTTGGAATGACCCATGATCAAATCAAGCTCCAAGCCCTCATTTTTGATGCGATTTTCTAATTCCCAAAGATCTGCATTTACGATTACTTCCATCTTATAATCTAATTTTTCCTGAAATTCCTTAATACGCGGATCATTCTTATACTTCGTGTTATCATCACCTAAAAGCAGCAATACCGGCTTCATTTCCATATCCAGGCAAAATTGTGCGAGACTAATTACTAAATCCGGACTTCCATAGATCGCTACTTTTTTATCTGCCAAAAACATATGTGTCACATCGGTTATTGCGTCCAAAGCAATTCCACGCTCGATGACTAATGATTGCGGAATCGGTTTTCCAGTGACCTCACTCAGATTTTTTAAAAAGGCATCTGTATTGCGTATTCCAATGGGTGTAGGTCCAATAATCGCCGGAACCTCAAATTCCTCCTCCAGATACTGTGCCGCCTTACCACCTTCGTATCGGTTAAGTGCAAAGGATGCCTTTGCATTTGCTGTATCTCTTAATTCATCAATGGTTGTATCTCCATGAGATACATAATTTCCGCTAGGCATCATCGGTGAGTCAAAGGCTTCAGTTTCAAACAAAACATTAGCTTCAATCTCCATTAACCTAAGTAA
>JAFACO010000342.1 GCA_023425485.1 Bacillota bacterium | reverse complement strand
CCGCTATACCAATTGCGGACAGCAACCCACCAATCGTTGTGGGAATCAGACATACCGTAAGAGCAATCAGGGTAGATATCTGAAGACGAACCCCGCTGTATACAGCTATGGGATATAGGCTAACTATAACTATCAGAAAAATAATGGTCAAACTTACTAATAAAGTGTTGAGGGCTATTTCATTGGGTGTTTTTTTACGTGATGCTCCTTCTACCAAGGAAATCATTTTATCCAGAAAAGACTCACCTGGATTTGAGGTGACCTGAATTTTTAACCAGTCACTTACTACTGTGGTACCTCCCGTTACAGATGCAAAATCCCCTCCACTCTCCTTGAGAACCGGTGCTGACTCACCAGTTATGGCCGATTCATCCACTGAGGCTATTCCTTGTATAACTTCTCCATCATTTGGTATCAGTTCACCTGCTTTAACCAACACCACATCCCCTTTTTTCAAGGTACTGGCACTAATAATTGCTTCGCTGCCATCATCAAGTAAAATGCGAGCCTGCATATCCTTTTGCGTCTTTTTAAGACTCTCTGCCTGCGCTTTACCACGGCCTTCTGCTACTGCCTCTGCAAAGTTAGCAAATATTACTGTTATAAAAAGGATGACGGACACAATTGCATTATATAAACGAAGATTGCTGCCTGACTCTCCAAATATATTCGGAAAAAAGCATAGCAACAGGGTCACTGCAAATCCTAGCTCAACCACAAACATAACTGGGTTACGCATCATATAGATGGGATTTAATTTTGTAAATGCCCCAAGAATGGAGGACTTTAGGATATCTCCAGTTATAAATTTTGATTTATTTTCTTTACTCATAAGAGTCCCTCCTTAATTCCATAGAATCATATGCTCAGCAATCGGACCAAGAACCAGTGCCGGAAAGAACGTGAGTGCAGCAATGATGATAACAACCATGAACAGTGCTATTGCAAAGGTCCTCGTATCAGTTCTTAAGGTTCCAATGGTTTCATTTACTGGCTGCTTCAACATGAATGAGCTAGCAATCGATAGTAGAATAATAATTGAAATATATCGTCCGAAGAACATAACTAACCCAGTTGATATATTCCAGAACACTGTATTATCTGCCAAGCCTTCAAAACCAGAACCATTATTGGCTGCTGAGGATGCAAATTCATATAGGACCTGCGTAAGTCCATGATTCCCTGGGTTTGTGATACCTGAAAGACCGGCAGTAATTGCCATAGCCAGCCCAGTACCCGATAAGATTAATAAAGGATGAATAATAATTCCGAGGGCAGCCAGCTTCATTTCTCTGCCTTCAATTTTCTTAGCCAAGTATTCCGGTGTACGACCTACCATCAGTCCGCATATAAATACTGTTAGCAGAACATACAAAATCATGTTCATCAGCCCTACTCCTTTACCACCGAACACCATATTTAACATCATATTGACTAATGCTACCATTCCGCCAAGAGGAGTTAAGGTATCATGCATATTATTAATACTACCTGTTGTAAAAGCTGTCGTTACTGTTGTAAAAAAGGTTGATTGTGCCATCCCAAACCGAGTTTCCTTCCCTTCCATATTACCCATGCTCTGATTAAGCCCAGCCTGCTGCAACAATGGATTTCCTGCCTGTTCAGCTTTATAACATACAAACGCTCCTATAACCAATAATAACAACATAACAGCAAAGAGGGGTTTTGCTTCACTTCCTAACAGAACCTTTTTTGCTTTTTCACTTTCTATTTTACTTCTGCGAGCCATATGACCAAACATAACAACACAAGCACCGGGCAATAACATCATAGAAAAGATTTCTATCATATTAGTGAAAACATTGGGGTTTTCAAAAGGCGCAGTGGAATTAGCCCCAATAAAACCTCCTCCGTTCGTACCTATATGTTTAATTGATTCCAGCGCAGCAATTGGTCCCATGGTCAAATCCTGAAATTTTCCTTCTATGGTCTCAACTGTAACATTTGAAGAAAGATTCTGTACAACGCCCTGAGATACTAACACCAATCCTACGATTAAGGAAAGTGGCAGAAGAACTCGGGTTATAATTCGAATAAGATCGACATAAAAATTACCCATGGTCTTGGTTTTCCCAGTTATTCCTCTTATAAAAGCAGTTGCAACTGAATATCCAGTTGCTGCTGAGGTAAACATCATAAATATAATTACCGTCATTTGGCTTAAGTAAGTTAATCCAGATTCTCCAGAATAATGCTGGAGATTTGTATTCGTAATAAAACTGATAATTGTATTAAATGCTAAGGTCTCCTCCATTCCTCCGATACCGTTCGGATTTAAAAACAACAGACCCTGGACTCTTAATATAAGATATCCGACTAATACCATGATTGCATTTGTCCCAAGCATAGCAAAAACATATTGCTTCCAATTCATTTCTTTTTTATCTATACCGCATAAACGGTAAATTCCATTGTCTACCCTATCAAAGAAGGGGTCGGCAAAGGTGTGCTTACCTACTGCGATATGGTAAAGATATTTCCCCATGGGGAAGATAATGGCAATAAATATTACCAGCATCAATATAATTTGCAGCATTTTTTCTCCACCTTTCCATTAAAATTTTTCGGGATTTACCAACGCATATACTAAGTAGGCACCCAAAGCAAAGACTAATATTCCAAGAATTATCATTATTCACGCCTCCTCTATTATTTTTCAACCTGTCGGCTGCACCAGTCTGTAAACAATTTAAGTATTAGAAAGCACGCAATTAAAATGCCAATCATTAAAAAGTCCATACCTAATTCCTCCTTCGTTATTATTTACTTCTACAATGTATCACTTTTCCCATTAGCATGGGGTTAGGGTTCCCGTAAGGGAATTAAAATTGTATAAAGATTAGTTCGTGCTACACCCTAGCCATTATGGTGAAAACAAATCTTTATACAATCTTAATGTCATGAGGAAATTCATAATACTGCGTTGATTTTGTTTATGGTATACTGATTAATAAAAGCTTTTTGAAAGGAGGATTCCTAATGGCTATAACCCAAACCAATTCCGAGTTCCTGTTGGAACAGTTATCGACAATGCCCATTACAAATAAACGTGGTATACTTAGAATTTATTTTGGTTATGCTGCTGGTGTCGGGAAAACCTGTGCTATGCTAAGTGATGCCGGAGAGGCGAAACTAAATGGCCTTGATGTGGTTGCCGGTTACATTGAACCCCACACCCGTCCAGAAACAATGGCTCTCTTGGAAGGTTTGGAAATTTTACCTCCGCTGGAACTTGACTATAATGGTATTCATTTACAGGAGTTCGATCTAGATGAAGCTATCAAAAGAAGACCCGGATTAATTCTAGTCGATGAATTGGCACATACCAATGCTAAGGGCTGCCGCCATAAAAAAAGATATCAAGATGTTGAAGAACTGCTGCGAGCAGGAATTGACGTATATACGACAATTAATGTACAGCATATTGAAAGCCTGAATGACGTAGTGGCTTCCATAACTGGCATTACCGTTAGGGAACGTATTCCAGATAGTGTATTTGACAGTGCTGACCAGATTGAGCTTATCGATATTGAGCCGGATGATTTAATAGAACGTCTTAATAAAGGAAAAATATATAAGAAAGAACAGGCGCAACGAGCACTTTCTAATTTCTTTACAAAAGAAAAATTAATAGCTCTTAGGGAAATAGCCTTAAGGAGAACAGCAGATCAAGTCAATCGAGTAGCAGTACAACACAGTGAACAGGTGAAAAGTGCTGGTTCATATGCCAATGAGCATATTCTTGTCTGCTTATCTGCTTCGCCTACCAACGCAAAAGTAATACGTACTGCTGCTAGGATGGCAGATGCTTTTCACGGGTCTTTTACTGCACTTTTCGTAGAACCTCCCGAGCTCTCTGACAAAGAACAAAAACCCTTGAGAGAAAACATCAGGCTTGCCGAACAGTTAGGTGCACAGATTGCAACTGTATATGGGGAAGACATATCCGTACAGATAGCAGAATACGCAAATATTAGCAGAGTTTCTAAAATTGTGATGGGCCGCTCTGGTCATAAGAGCAAATGGTTTCAGAAATCTAACTTTGTAGACAGGCTAACGACACTTGCGCCTAATCTTGACATCTATATCATACCGGATACACAGCCCTCTTTTTCAAAAAGGGGCGTCAAATTTACAAAGCCTTCCGAGCTGTCCATTGCAGATACCGTCAAATCACTGGGAATACTAATTCTCTGCACTTTAATCGGACTTCTGTTTCATATATTAGGCTTTAGCGAAGCAAATATTATTACGGTTTATATCCTGGGTGTATTGCTAAGTGCCATAGCTACAAAGGGCCGAATTTATAGTTTAGTATCTTCCATACTTAATGTACTGGTATTTGATTTTCTTTTTACGGAACCACGGTTCTCCTTTCAATCTTATGGTTCTGGATACCCTATTACGTTGTTAATCATGCTTCTTTCAGCCTTTATAAC
>JAFACO010000326.1 GCA_023425485.1 Bacillota bacterium | reverse complement strand
ATTGATGAATAGTATGCTGGCAGAGGCAAAAATTAAAACTGATATAACACAAGCAGAGTTTAATACATATCTGGAAGTAGCTGCAGGCCTTAAGGTAAAGAGTTTAGAAACACATCGAATTCCTAGTGATGGCAGCTTTGAGAATGCTTCTGTTCCAATTGGGTCCAGAAATGTATCCGTATTAAAGATTAAGGATTGGGAAGCTACCCGTAAGGAAATCGCAGAATTGATTAATGGTAAAACCGTTACTGCAGAAGCCAATGAAGAAGTTAATGAGTAATTCTAGATACTAACTAATTAAGTATATAAAGATAGAGTTGTTAGATACTTGTCATGAATGAGTATTTAGCAACTCTATTTCTTTATAACAAGTGAAGACCTGCCTTTTCATCTGTATTCGCAAAGGTGTAAAGTGAACGCACCCTCGATACCTATGATATGAACAATACTTACGAAAACAATTAACAAAAATATGAGTTACATTTGACCTATCTTTCAGATTATAAATGAAATAGTAATGTATAATAGAAGTGTAAGTTGGTTTATTTTATAAGGGAGAATGCCTATGTATTTTTTCACACACCTTTATATGTCAGACATATTGTACCATCATTTTAAAGATATGATTAACTTGGACCAAACCGCCTTTTCATATGGAAATATTAAACCTGATTTACCCTGGAATAAACAAGGCCATCACACTTTAGAAAATTCTCTCCCCTCCGTACTACGTTTAAAAAGAAGGATTGAAAAAGAGGACTTATCTTTAAGGGATTTTTCCACTTCGCTAGGTGAATTATGTCACTTTTTATGTGATTTCTTTTGCTATTATCATCTAAATGAAGAAATTCACACTCATCATTTACAACATGTTCTATATGAATTTCAACAACACATTAAGCTGCATCAAGTACACTATACTAAACGTAATAAGATCTTTGTAAAAGCCCATCCCTACAAGAATGATATTGCCTCTATCATACTGTATCTGCAAGCAGAATATTTAGCTCACCCACCCAGCATGATAAAAGATATTGATTACGCAATCTCAGCTGCTGTACTGGTGGGTGAAGTAATAATAAAAAACATAAAATTTCCTACCGTTTTTCAAGAAGAACACCATGTATTTAATTTAACCTAATGAAAACCGCCAACCCTTCCTTTTATTATCTGTTTACAGACATACTCCTGCTTTTTGACTGCGGATTAGATTCTGCACAAAGAAAGACAGGAGTATTTTTTATTTTTATATTTATTTCCATATAGTATTGACAGATATATCACATCGCTATAAAATAAATCACAAGACTATATATCGATTCTCGATACATCATGTTACGATGTACTATACATTAGAAATCGGAGGTTATTATGGGTGATTATAAAGCATTCCTTCCAATGAGCGAAACTGCCTATTATATTTTATTATCCTTAATACAGGAGAGACATGGTTATGCCATCATGCAGTATGTAAGTGAAATTACAAAAGAACGTATTAATCTTGGTCCCGGTACCCTATATGGTACTCTATCCAAACTTGAACAAGCAAAACTTGTAGAAATGACAAACGAAGAAAACAAGCGCAAATACTATAAAATAACCAATGATGGTACACTTCTTTTACAAACAGAAGTTGAACGGTTAAAAGAATTATATAATAATGGTGTGGAGGTTTTAGATTATGGAGATAAATAAGAAAGTTGTCAAAAAAACCTTTCTTCCTCATCAATATGAAAAAGAAGAGGAATTTCTCTCAAAGATGGCAAAAGAAGGGTGGATCTTTGTCAAATTCCAAGGCGGTCTTCCTTCAAAGTATGAGTTTATTCAAGATGAACCTATGGACTACATTTATCAATTGGATTACGTGAAAGAGGAAGAGAATACCGATAGCTATCACCAATTATTTGCCGATGCAGGATGGGAAGAGGTATATGAAAGTAATGGTATTTATAATGGCAAATGGTATTATTTCAGAAGGCTAAGAAATGATGATAAACATACTGCTATATTTACAGATAATGAATCAAAGATTCAACTTTATACGAAACTTTTAAAAGACTACAGTATCTTTTATCTTTTACTATTTATGATACAGTATAGCGGCTTTAGTTTAGCTTTTAAAAATTTAGTTCATATTAATGTCACTTCATTCTCTGACATCATGCTTTCAATCCTTTTTCTATTATTTTTATTTTTTAATATTATTTATATTACTATGATTGTAGGTATTCTTATCAAAAGAACGAAGCTAATAAAAGAAAAGAAATTATAGTAAATATAAAAACTCCCAGGTTTGCTTTTGATGTGTGATGTGACCCCATTAAATTATAATTTTAGGTATAACTTATTGGGGTCAGTACATTTATTGGCAAACATAAGAGTTTTCTATTAAATCAATATCAGTAATTAAAATCAGACTCTGACTTTACTCTGTAAACAGGTACTAATTATAAATCACAATTACCAACAGTTCTTGGGAATGGAACAACATCTCTGATGTTACCCATACCGGTAAGATACATTACAGTACGCTCAAAACCAAGTCCAAAGCCAGCATGTCTTGCAGAACCATACTTACGAAGATCTAAATAGAACTCATAATCTTCTGCATTCAGCTTCATCTCTTCCATTCTCTTCACAAGCTTATCGTAATCATCCTCTCTCTGGCTTCCTCCGATAATCTCGCCAATTCCAGGAACTAATAAGTCCATTGCAGCTACTGTCTTGTTATCGTCGTTCATCTTCATGTAGAAAGCCTTGATATCCTTAGGATAATCGGTAACAAATACTGGCTTCTTAAATACCTGTTCAGTCAAATAACGCTCATGTTCTGTCTGAAGGTCACAACCCCAGGAAACTTTATAATCAAAGTTATCATTATTCTTTGTTAAGATCTCAATAGCTTCGGTATAAGTAACATGTCCAAATTCAGAACTAACTACATTTTGAAGACGTTCTAACAGTCCCTGATCAATGAATTGGTTAAAGAACTGCATTTCTTCCGGTGCATGCTCTAATACATAGTTAATAACATATTTCAGCATTCCCTCTGCCATTGCCATGTCATCTTGTAAATCTGCAAATGCGATTTCTGGCTCAATCATCCAGAACTCTGCTGCATGACGTGTGGTATTAGAATTCTCCGCACGGAAGGTTGGTCCAAAGGTATAGATATTTTTAAATGCCATAGCGTAGGTCTCACCATTTAATTGACCACTTACGGTAAGATTAGTCTCTTTACCAAAGAAATCCTGTGTCTTATCAATCTCGCCCTCCTTAGTTCTTGGTAAGTTGTTAAGATCAAGGGTGGTTACTCTGAACATTTCGCCTGCACCCTCACAGTCACTCCCTGTGATGATTGGAGTATGAACATAAACAAAGTCTCTATCCTGGAAATACTGATGAATTGCATATGCAATTAAGGAACGAACACGGAAAACCGCTTGGAAGGTGTTGGTTCTTGCTCTTAAATGTGTCATAGTACGAAGGAATTCTAGGGTATGTCTCTTTTTCTGTAGTGGATAATCCGCTGTAGAGGTTCCTTCCACTATAATTTCCTTTGCTTGTATCTCAAAAGGTTGCTTAGCCTGTGGAGTAGCAACCAGTTCACCTTTAATAATAATTGCAGATCCAACATTCAACTTAGATATGGTTGCAAAGTTCTCTAAAGCATCATGATACACAACCTGAAGTGGTTCAAAATAAGTACCATCGTTTACAACAATAAATCCAAAAGTCTTGGAATCTCTAATACTTCTAACCCATCCACCAATTTCAACTGTATTACCAATGTACTGTTCTTTGTTACGATATAATTCTCTAATATCAATTAAATTCATAAAGTAAACTCCTTTGTCCAAATAAATACTTCGCGTGATTTTATACGTTTAATCTATATCGATTATAACATATCGTTATAATAATACAAGTATGTCAAATCATATCGAGTATAGGCAATCCTAAGTCAAATCACATTTCTAACTTAGCATATAACTAAAAATAATTCATTTATCCACACACTTCATATCACAAGACTGTTATATCCACATTACCTTGATGTTATCCTCCTAAGGATATCTTCTTTCTTCTTACTTTGACTTTCCATAAAGTGAATTGCCTCATTAATGTTACCCAACCTATGTGCATCGGAATTTGAAATGATATTACATTGTTTCAGATAAGGATTTCGATTAACTATTTCATCCCGATGCACTAAATTTGCAAGCTCTGCTGCCATAAAGTCTGAATCCGGTGGTACGAATCCGAGATTGGAAAGTAAACTGTTAGAATTTTTATCCAAATGGGCAGGAATATAGATTCCTTGAAATTCTCTCATTAATTCACCTAATTCTGAAAAGGATATCTCCGTGGCATTGATAAGTAAATATGGTTCCGTCCCTACTATTTCCTCTAATTCATTATAAATCTCCTGTTTACCAAAGACACTTTCTTTATTTTGAATTTTAATTAGCTTGGAATAAACGTAGTTATCAAAGCTCATCGCCGCCTCTAAATCAGCAAACAAGCATAAGGCATGGACTTCTTCTATTGTACAAAGTTCCATACCCGGAAGCGCAATTAGGTTATAATTCTCTGCCCAGTGTAAAACCGCAGGGCAGTTTTTGCAGGAATTATGATCTGTAACTGCTATTATATCTAAGTTTTTCAGAGCTGACATTCCCACTATATTAGCTGGAGTCATATCCTCATCGCCACAGGGAGATAGGCAGGAATGAATATGAAGATCGTAAGAAAGTCTATGCATTTAACTGCTGGTGAATAAGTAAAGCTGCTTCAAATATAGGGAGCTCCGTTTTATATACTGTAATTCCTTGCTCCTTTGCTTTACTCAAGGCTGCTTCATCTAGGTTACTGCCTTCCGCAAGAAGAATACAGGCTGCGTCAGCTAAGGCACCGACAGCAAGTGTATTCATGTTACCCATAACAGTTACCCATGCAGAATTTGCTGGCATTCTCCCCATTGCAATACTAAGCAAATCACAGCAATAGACTCCTTCGATTTCCCTGTCTAAATCAAAGCCTTGATTAACTAATTGAAAATCCCTTACTTGGGTCAAATTCTTAACCTTCATCCGAATAACCATGCCTTTCTAACCACCTGCAAACTTAGTGCCCTACGCCCTATATTTGCTAGGTTTATTATATTATATTTACATTAAAGACTTATTTGGGTTATCTATTTCTTAATATCTAGTTTCGATAATTCACCGGATAGCTTATGTATATAATCCCTAAGAATATGGATGCAATCTTGTTCATGGGCAACACCGCGGACAATATCTTCTGCCAATGCCTTGCAGGTAGGAGCACCACAAGATCCACAATCAAGTCCTGGGAACTTCTTGCTAAGTTCTTCGACCCTCGCCATATTGGTAATACTCTCTTTCATATTCTTTCCTATATTGAAAACCGGCTCATAATGCACATCGTTTGTCCAGTAAGTACTCTCATCCCTAATTTGTTTTAAATGATTACAAGCAACAGGCAAATACTTTCTAAGTCTTTTTAGTTTTACCTTAGCTAGATACGGATTTTCTACTGTTAGAACCCCTCCCACACAACCACCTGCACAGGCATTTAATTCTATGAACTCCAATTGATCAAACTTATCATCCTCTAGATCCTCTAGAATTCGAATAACATTTTCTATGCCATCTGCCGCCAGGTAGCTTTCGGAGAACAATCCGCCTGCTTCCCCGCCCGTAACACCCCAGCCAATTCCTATTCGTCCGGAATTACTAAGCTCTTCCGCATCATCAATGCTTTGCTTCATAAGAGGTAGCAAGATAGGATAAACTTCCTTCATTGCTAAGACTCCATCTATTTCACTATGATCCACCCCAATCGTAGACTTTACTGCTGTAACTTTTGCTGGACAGGGAGATATAAAAATAATCCCGATCTTCTCCCTGGGGAGTCCCGTTTTTTCCATAGCAATATCCTTAGCTTTTGAGGCTGCCAGGTCAACCGGGGCGCAGATCGGTAGCAAATGCTCTATTAAATTAGGAAATCGCACTTGAATAAGACGTACCACACTAGGACACGCTGTACTGATTATTGGCCATTTCTCTCTATGCTCCGAAACATAAACTCTAGAAGCTTCCGATACTAACTCTGCAGCACTGCTTACTTCATAGACATCATCAAATCCCATCTTTTTTAAAGCAGATAATACAATGTTTACATCCTCTAAATGATTAAATTGTCCATATAAGGATGGGGGAGGTAATGCTACTGTATAATCATATTTCTTCATAATCTCCGGTGAATCATAAGTAGCTTCCTTTGCGTGATGAGGGCAGATTCGAATACATTCTCCACAGTCAATGCAGAACTCTTTCGTAATAACAGCTTTTCCATTCCTTACTCTAATCGCCTGGGTTGGACAGCGTTTAATACAGTTGATGCAGCCCATACATAGGTCTTCTTTAAGATGTACTGAAGTAAAAAACTCCCCCATGCTCTTACCTCCCTATCTTACATGATACTGTAACTTCCTCTTTTGGATTATATTGTTATAAAATTAACAAATGCAGATCAATGACCACTAACTTCCTCTGGTTCCATCATTCTAACCTTCATGGTAACCGTAGTTCCAACACCTAGAACTGTATCGATTACCATTTCATCAGAATATTTCTTCATATTGGGCAGACCCATTCCTGCCCCAAAGCCCAAGGAGCGGATATTATCTGGCGCAGTGGAAAAACCTACTTGCATTGCTAGTTCAATATCTGCAATTCCTGGTCCCTCATCCTTTAAAATCATCTCAATTTCATCCGGTGAAACAATGACTTCTATTTTACCTCCATAAGCATGTATTACCATGTTGATTTCACCCTCATACATGGCAATTGCAACTTTACGGATAATTTCAGGCTTTACACCCATCTTCTTTAATTTACTTTTGACACTGCTGGAGGCTTCGCCCGCTCTTGTAAAGTCATTTGCAGGGACCTCATAGGACATTATTATTGTATTTTCCTCGTTCACTTATAATCCGGACCTCCTCGAAGACCATTTTCATACAACAATCCACACGCCGAGAACATCCGATGTCCAGATGTCAATAAAACAATCTCTTTCTCTTTTGCCAATTGAACCATTGTCTCATCCGGATATTTTCCTCGGACAAAGACAACACATATAATATCCATCATTTCACACGTTCGAATTACCTGTGGATTACATAGCCCGGTAAGTAGCACAGATTGGTCCTTCATAAATGCCAGTACATCGCTCATCATATCAGACCCACAGGCTGTATGAACCTCTTTGTCCTTCCACTCTTCACCAACAACCCATTTTGCATCCAGAATATCTCTTACATCTGCAATTGTCATATCTAACCATGCCTTTCTTTCATATCTGTAAACCTTGAGCCGTGATGCAAAGTTGTATTTAAACTTAGGAAAGCATTGAGCCACTAAACACCTCAAAGGAGCTATTGGTTACCTTCTTCGCCATAACAAGCGCTGAATTGGCATTAGCAAATAAGGTTGTATAATCCTCCGGTCCACGGTGAAACGCTATTCCCACACTTACGGTTAAATTACTTTTTGTATTGGTATAGGAGTGTAACGCCTCCACCTTCTTACAAATTCGTTCTGCAAGCTCATATACAACTT
>JAFACO010000298.1 GCA_023425485.1 Bacillota bacterium | reverse complement strand
CTATATATTTTAATGGTATCAGAGGTTATGATACTAACGGTAATATAGTTTTTGAAAAAGAATATTAAGTGTAAAATTTATATAGCGCAATCCATGGAAATTAAGGTTTCCAGAAGGTTGCGCTATTTTTATTGTTTAGAAAGACCAAATTATATTAATGATTATAGAATGCCTGTATTATTTGGAAAGTAGTAGTAAATATTGGTAAATTATTATATAATACTGTTATTGTTAAGGAAAACAGTAGATTTGGTTTTTGCTGATTAAGTGAATGATCTAAATGAATTAATCTTATTAGCATCGATGCTAATCTATGATTAATACTAAAATCCGAAGGAGTAAGTAAATATGGACAAACAATACTATATTCAAGTTATTGCTGAGAACTATTTGAAAAATGTGGTAGACGACCCTGTTTCAATGAAGGTTAATGACAAATTCCTTTACGGCCTTGATTTGGAACAGTTTAAAGATGGCTTTATTGCTTTGCTTTCTTTAGTTCGTAATCTATATAGTGATGTGGCAAGTGATCCTGGAAGTTTTAACATGCTTCTAAAAGATAATATTATCTATGATGCAAAAAATACGGATTATACGAACAGTAATGCAAGCTTACTTCGAATACCACATTTACTATTTATACTAGGTGCAAAAGCAGAGCTTCAGCCTGATATGACGTTACGGGTGGATGGTGGTGTTCTTTCATCAACAGCCAAAGAATTAAAAATCACTGGGCTGCCATTCTTGCTTAATAAACTTGGTGAATATGGTTTTGAATTTATGGGTGCAGAAAAATCAATTAAATCAGGTGAGGTTATCTCTGTTTCATATCCCGATAATCGTGCTCTGCTGGTGGCATTAAAGGCTATGGCTGAAGCGTTACTGGAAATGAACAAAGGAGACATAAGAAAACAAAAGAATCTTTTCTATATGATGCATTATGGGATTTTGGAAAATGAAAAGGTTAAGGAACCAAAACTTACAGTGGAATCAATTTATCATGCACTTGATACAGTCAGGCGTGAAAGTGCTTCCATACTGCATGAAAGTATATCTAATGTAACGAAGCAAGCGGTGCGTATGGGTGGTTTTATGCGTAACGACTGGTCTTGTGTGTATACCAGTAATAAGAATAAAAAAGTTTTAATGAGTCTGCAGGTTAATCATGATGTACTATCTGTCAAGTTAAACCTTCAGAATATTGGTCAGTATATGCCTTTGGTGGAAGAACAACCAGAAAAGATACGTGAGTCAATTCGTTCAAATGGGTGGGATTGTGGGCATTGTAACCCCGGCTGCTCTGGCGGATTTCCATTTAAGATGGACGGACAAGCCTATAATAAATGCCGATGCGGAGCATTTCTATTTCCGGATATAACAAGGGAAGATGTAAAAAGCTTTGAAAAACTATTAAGCCAGGAACTTTTGTATTAGATAAAAAATAATATAGCATCCAATAGGTAGTTAAACTTCAGCGGTATCACTTTAGATCAATTATAATAGGACAATTTTCTTTCTTAAAAATGTTTAAGGTATTTGGCTGTATTAATACATGTTATTATATAAATAGATTTGTGCATTTTCTGAAAACGTTTTGGATTGCCGAACAATACTTTATAAAAACCATAGGTTGCTATAACTATACCAATACATAAATGAATTTCACTGGTTAAATACTCTTTTGGGAGAACAACAATATGATTTATAAGATAACTAATAATAATTTAATAATAAAAAATATTGAACGGAACGAGGAGTATAGCATTGATATATCAGGATTCAAAGAAATTACTTCTATAACTGCTGATAGTTCAGGTGAGTATATAGCAATCATAGGATTAGAAGAAGCCATAAAAGATGCATCAATATTCATTCACAAACTAGGAAGCACTGATTTTAATAAAATATATACTGGTAAAGTTTATGACCTAATATGGTTTAAGGATAAAACTAAAATACTCTTTCATACAGGAACCACGATTTGCATGATTCAGAGAGATGGTTTAAATTTTCAAAAATTAATTAAGATTAGCAGGGTAAATTATGCTCCAATTATGTTATCACTTAGTCCTGACGAAACAAAAGTTTCTTATATCAAGTGGAAAAGTGATAGTAAAAAACTATTTCTATACGATTTATTAATAAAAGAAGAACGGGGTTTGTCAATATCGTGTTTTGATTATGATTGGGCAGACGACCTGACAATAATATATGATAGTAACAACAGAATTAAAATCTTTGATCTTAGCTTAAATAAGTCAAGTACATTATTTAAAGATGTTAGCTCACTTAGAAAAATGAAAGACTTTAGTAAAGTGTGCAGTGATGTAGAAAAAGTTTTACTATCAGGGGAACCCCAAAATCTAATAGTAAATAGCGTGGGAAGACCACGATATAGGAACAATAAGATTTATTTTGAAATCTTTGTTACTACGAATCATAATAAAGTTATTGCTATTTTATCAGTAAGTAGAGACCTAACAAATTTGTGTTTGCATTTTACGTCAGAACAAGGATTAATATTTAATTACGATATTATAACTGCAGATGTTATAGCTGCTGATATTTCTAGAAATGATTTGGCAAATGAATCATTTCAAAGCGGTTTGAGGTACTATAATAACCAGATTGAAATTAACTATAATGGGTTTTATCCATTACAATGTTCAAAGCAACCAACGAGAATGGATCATATTATAATTAACTAGAGGTTGCATTCTTGTTTTTTAGGGATTTGAATTTTACAAATGAAAATGAGGAATAAAATTATGATTACAATCAGAGAATTATGGGATCAGGATATGCTAGAGGCGATGCAGCTTAAGGCTCTTTGCTGGCCAGAGGAAGTGGCAGGGATGACGGATGAGAAATTAAATGTTGAGAAAGAGTATTCTTTTTGGACTAGCTGGATGCATCAAGGAGTTGAGAATAATGATGTGAGGGCATTGATTGGGGCCTTTGAAAATGACAAAATGCTTGGAGTGGCTTTCGCAAGTTATGCGGAAACAGAAGATGCAGACTCTGGAATTGAATAAAATGGATTATGGGTTTATCCCGAAATGAGGGGGAGAGGAATCTCCTTAATGCTAATATTGAGACTTCTAAATTATTATGAAAACTTTGATCGAAAAGAGATGGTTATTTATAACTATCATAATTCATCTTCTAATTCCTTCTATAGAAAATTAGGGGCGGAAGTGTTTAGAACAGAATTTCAGATGAAGGAAAAGATACCGACTGATGTTTTTAAGTGTGATATTATTAAAATGAAAGAGCATATTAGCAAGCGTATTGAAAAGTATGGGGCATCAGTTAATTAATATTATTTTAAAAGGGATAGCAAAAAGACTTGTGAAATATACATATGACAATAGTGAGATTTCATCTTTGACAGTTGGTTGCGCCAATTGTGATGTGGAGATGTACAAAGCTTTGGGTTTTCGTATACAGCTGGGGAACCTATTGGCATATGAGAATTAGGTGAGAAAGAATTAAATTATAGTTAAAAGGGTTAAGGGGTAGTTGAAATGTTAGAAAAAATATCGGACAGAGTTTATTACATGATGAACCAGGAGGAAACTGATCGACCAGTTTTGGGAGTAGTTATTGGTAATAACAGTTGCCTTGTAATTGATGCGGGAAATTCACCAAAGCATGCAAGGGAATTTCAAGCAGAGTTAAAGACTATGGGGTTGCCGCCTATTAAATATTTAGCACTTACACATTATCATTGGGATCATACTTTGGGACTAAGTGATTGGGATGCTATATCTATTGCAAATTTCAAAACAATTAATAGTATGGAACAATACCGACAGATGAAATATGATGATGCTTCCCTAAGGCTCGCCTTGGAAGAAGGAGTACTTAATGAATTCGCAATTAAGTGTATCAAATCAGAAATAGATGATAGGGATATGTTTAAAATCAGAAACATAGTTGTTAGTTATACAGATTGTTTAAGGATTGATTTAGGCGAGGTCACTTGTGAAATACGTCATATCATTAGCCCGCATACAGAAGATTCAACAATCATTTATATTCCGGAAGAAAAAACTCTCTTTCTAGGGGATTGTATCTATGGGAGTACTAAAAATGGAAGAAATTATTTTGATAAAGAAAAACTATTTCCTATGATAGATATTATCGAAAAATACCAAGCTGATTACTTTTTATGTGCACATGAATCCATGTGTACAAAAGAAGAAATGGTTTCATATTTTCAACAATTACGAACAGCCTATAACATTGCAAGTAAGTCTAAAGATTTGAGTGAGGCAGAGATAGAATATGAAAATTGCTTCAATCATAAACTTACCGGGGATATGCTTTTCTATGTCAAAAGCTTTGGATTAGATTAAGAATTGTAAAAAGTATGGTTTCGTAGGTTATCGATGATTTTCATTTTAGCAATACCAGTCAAGAAATTATTGTTGCTATAAGGTATTCTGTATCTATCGGAGGGAAACGAAATGAACGGAGCAGAATCAGCTTATGTAGTACAAAAAATTCAGGATTACATCGAACAGAATATACTTGAGAATATCACACTGAAACAATTATCAAAGGTGGCGGGATATTCACCCTGGTATTTATCTAGAATTTTTAAAGAAGTTACAGGAAAAACACTGTATGAGTATATTCGTTCAAGAAGGCTGACGATGGCGGCACTGGTTTTGAGAGAAGGGAACAAAAAAGTGATAGACGTCGCACTTGATTTTGTTTTTGACAGCCAAGAGGGTTTTACTAGAGCATTTTCAAAAGAATTTGGAATTGCACCCGGTAAGTATAAGACTAAGACTCCGCCTATTAAGTTATTTCTGCCCGAAAAAGCTTATGATTCCTACCGATGGATTCAAAGTGTTAAAGATGCGGAAGAGAGGATGAAGGATATGGCGAAAACAATCTTTGTACAAATCATTGAGAGACCGGAAAGAAAGTGCTTATTGAAAAGAGCTGTAGAGGCAGCAGACTATTTTGCATACTGTGAGGAAGTAGGATGTGATGTTTGGAGTGTACTAACGAGTGTGAAGGAAGCACTGTATGAACCGATTGGAATGTGGATGCCGTCTAATTTAAAACCAGAGAATACCTCGACTTATATCCAAGGCGTTGAGCTTCCTATGGACTATGACAAAGCAATTCCGGATGGTTATGAATTAGTTGTTTTTCCATCCTGTACAATGATGGTTTTTCAAGGAGAACCTTATAGTGATGAAGAGTACTCACATGCAATAACAGATATTTGGGAGCATATCGATAAGTTTAATCCAGAGATTTATGGGTATAAGTGGTCACCAGAACAAGGTCCTCGGTTCCAACTGGCTCCTATGGGATATAGAGGCTATATTGAGGCAAGACCTGTAGTGAAATGTTAAAAGCATAAGTTGGGAGGAAAGCGGTTTTCATACGAAGTTAGAATGCTTTAATATAAGTATTCCATCGTAGGATAACCGCTTTTTTAATGGCTTTCGAATTATTTAAAGATTTTTTTCAACAAGGGATATTACTATATTTCTATAGATGGGTCATTAGGTAGTATTTTTTTACAGTAGACATATCGCCAATTAAATAACGATATTCCTATAGAAATTAAAAAGGTTGCTAACCCAAGAACCATAAAAATAAATGTCATAGTACCAAAACAATTAATCGCTATAATTAGACATAAGATAGATATTATTTCTGTAATAATACCTGCAACTTGTGCTCGAGTTGCCCTCATAACTTCCCCTCCTGATAAATACGCCAGACTTAATTCAACAATTATTAAAGTCTGTCCGACTTAATTCAAATCAATCCTTTTCTTTATACTTAATAATCGTTTGAAATAAATTTTTTCCTACAACTTTTTTGGTTAATTTATTGAAATTATGTAAATTATTAGGCGGGATTGAATTAATAACATTCTGTAAGCAAAAATATGTAATTATCGCTTAAAGGTGAATACCATAATACAATGCTATAAACAAAAACATACTAAGGGAGATTTAGATGAGAGATGAGACCATTTATTAAATTTCAGAGTGTAGTTTTAGACTGTAAGCAACCAGCCCAGCTTGCTAATTTCTATATGGATTTACTAGGCGGAGAGATTACATATGATATTGGAGTGTATGTAGCGGTAGCTATTCCAGGTGAGAATGTTTGCATTTCTTGCCAACTTGAAGAAGGCTATATACCACCCATATGGCCTGATACACTGAACGGGCAGATGAAAATGGAGCACCTGGATTTTGATGTAACAAATATGGAGGAGGCGGTTCAATTTGCGTTATCCTTAGGAGCCACGAAGCCTGAGATACAATATTGGCAACCGGAATACGGTTCACAATGGGTTACACTTTTAGACCCTGCTGGACATCCTTTTTGTTTTTGCCTCCATGAGTAATTGAGATACTTGAATTACCTAAAAGAAATGAGTGTAATAATAACAGAAATAAATATTGAACCAGTGGTATAAAACAATTATACTTTATTCATAATTTGTAACAGTTCAAAACCAAGCGGAATATATAAAAATTAGCTGTGAAAGCTTGCTTTATAAAGATAATTTTTATATATCCCAGTTTGGCGAGAGCCAAACAGCTCGAAAACCGCAGATTTTCGAGCTGGGTTCTGAATGGTTACAATAATTTAAGCAAATTAACCAAGACATAGAGGATTAATAAGTATGAATAAAGTATATAAAGTAATGTGCATTGCACTTGGATTGATATTCCTATCCCTGGGAGTTATTGGAGTTGTACTTCCAATTTTACCAACAACGCCTTTTTTACTCCTTGCTTCCTTCTTTTTTGCCAGAGGTTCAGAGAAGTTTCATAAATGGTTCATGGGGACAAGCCTATACAAGAGGTATATCAAAGATTTTATTGAAACCAGAAGTATGACCAGAAAAAACAAGATTAAGACATTAACGTTGTCCACTTCCTTGCTTATTTTGGCTATCTTTCTAGTTCCTAATATCTATGCTCGAATATTCATCGGCATAGTTATGGTCATTAAGTACTGGTATTTCTTTTTTAGAATTAAAGAGAGACCTGTTGAAGCAGCTCCTGATATGTCTGATCTATAAGTCGGTCATCAATTGTTGAGTCTAAGAAATATTCAATCGCTTGTTTTGCCTGTGCCACCAGCATCTCAAGACCAGTAACTGCTTGGATACCTAAAGCTTCCGCTTGAAGGGTCAATTTTGTTCTTACCGGATTAAAGATGGCATCAACTACTGCTTCACACTTTGTAAAGGTACTTAATTCTAAAGGTGAGGCATCGATATTGGGATACATTCCAAGTGGAGTTGTATTGATAATGATTTCTGCGTCCGTATGTTCCTTGTAGCAGATTTCATAATTAATTGTCTCATTTTTTTTCAGGGTGATATCCTCTGATAATCTTACTGATTGATTATCAGCTGAATCAGCTGAAGAGCCATTACGGCTAACCACATAGATTTTCTTTGCACCCATATGTTTTAAAACTGCCTGCACTGTTTGCGAGGTTCCGCCTCCGCCCAGTACCAGGCATTTTTTGTTTTCTATCTCTATTTGATTATGTCTTAACATATACTCAAAACCATAGAAGTCAGTATTATACCCAATGTAATGACCATGCTTATTTATAATGGTATTTACTGCTCCAATTTCCTTTGCAAGTGGGTGCAATTCGTCTAAATAAGGTATCACGGCTTTCTTATAAGGAATTGTTACGTTGATTGCCGCAAATTCCTTCTTCTCCATAAAAATAGGAAAGTCCTCCTTGGATAGGGGAATTAAATCATAAGTGTAGCTTGCTAACTTTTCATGAATTATTTTTGAATAACTATGTCCTAATTTTTCACCAATTAAGCCGTATCTCATCCTTCTCTCCAATCCTAATGATTATTAATAATCAGAATAATATAAGAGTACTTTTTTTGCAATTTATTTCTTATTTGTTTCGGAATATTTTCTGTAATAGGGAATATATTGTTCTGTAATAAGAAATAGCTGCCTTTTGGGAACAAGCATTGGCAAGTCTGGTTAGGGGGAACTCATGAGCACGAAAGACGAGCTGTTAAAGGTGTTGTCGCTTAAACTAAGGACAATCATGGGGAAGTTAACCCTTGATTATGACAAACTTCAGGAGATAAGACTTCGCATGAATGCACCTTTACTTATCATTTATGCAAATCAAGAGTCTTTCATTACCGAGGATGCTAAGATATCTGATAACCCCAGGAAAGCAATTATTATCACAAAGAATGAGATTAAGGAAACAATGGAGTACATAAGCAATTATTCTCTCTATGCCTTTGAGGATGAAATCAGACAAGGCTTTATAACAATTAATGGCGGACATCGTATTGGCATCGCAGGAAAAACCATAATGGAGGATGATGTTATTAAAGGAATGAAACACATTTCCTTTATTAATATTCGTCTGGCTCATCAAGTAAAGGGCTGTGCAAATCCAGTGCTTCCTTATCTATTTAATGAACAAGCATCAGGAATATATCATACGCTTATTATTTCACCACCTAGATGTGGTAAGACAACCTTACTTCGGGATATTATTCGTCAGCTTTCTGACGGAAGCAGTCACCATTCTGGAATGAGTATAGGTGTTGTAGATGAACGTTCTGAAATCGGAGCTTGTTATATGGGGACTCCGCAAAATGAACTGGGTATGCGCACTGATATTCTGGATTGTTGTCCAAAGGCCAAAGGAATGATGATGTTAATTCGGTCTATGTCTCCGCAGATAATTGCTGTAGATGAAATTGGATCCAAGGAAGATATGGATGCAATTGATTATGTAATTGGTTGTGGTTGTAAGTTAATCGCAACAGTACATGGCAGTTCGATTGAAGACATTAAGAATAAGCCTATATTAGGAGAACTAGTGAAAAAGAAGTTATTTGAACGCTATATCATTCTTAGCAATATAAAAGGTGTTGGTCATCTGGAGGAGATTTACGATACGGAAGGAAGAAGATTATATACAACAGTAAGTTAATATCGAGAGAAAGGAGGACAAACTGCTATGGGTATAATGAAAATCATTGGATGCATCATGGTGATCCTATCCTCTGCAGGAATGGGATTTTACTTAAGCAATGAAATGCGGTGCAGAATTGCTGATTTAAAAGAATTGAAAAAGATAATTGGATTACTTAAAGGAGATATTCGTTATGGTAACACACCTTTGCCAGAAGCAATCCACGCGATACAAAGAAGGCATGAAGGCAATTACAAAGTGTTCTTAAAGCATGTCAGTACAAAATTAAATGAATTATCAGGACAGACCTTTACAGAAATCTGGAAGGCTGAAACTGAAACTGGGCTGGCTGATACCTCGCTGTCAAAGAAGGACAAGTTGCAACTAAGTGCTTTTGGAGAAAATCTGGGTTATCTGGATAAGGAAATGCAAATGAACACCTTTGAATTGTATTTGTCACAATTGGAAGAGACAATTCTAGATTTATCAAAAACAGTGAAAGAAAAAACCTATATGTTTAACACCTTAGGAATTATGGCGGGCATTTTTATAACGATAATAATGGTTTGAAATAGAATTACTTAAGAAGGACTTAAAACCGTTTACGACGGTAAACCGTTTCTAACGGTAGGGAGGTTAGTATGGACGCTTTTATTATTTTAAAAATTGCATTACTTGGGTTAATCATTTCGATTTTAAATCAGATATTAAAGCAGTCTGGCAGGGATGAACTTGCAT
>JAFACO010000583.1 GCA_023425485.1 Bacillota bacterium | reverse complement strand
GAGCTAAATAATATGTAAAAAATAGGTTGATAAAATATTCAGATTACTGTAATATTACTATTAGTAATATTGCTAATAGTAATAGATAGGAGGATCAAATGGAACATATAATATTAAGCTTGTTATTATTAAAAAACATGACCATCTATGAGTTGAGAACATATATCTCACAGAATTTAACATCAGTATGTAGTGATAGCTTAGGAAGTATTCAAGCAGCAATTAAGAAACTATTAAATAATAAAGAAATTAGCTATCGAGAATTTACAGAAAAGGGACTAAATAAGAAAGAGTACAGTATTACTGATGTTGGTCTAGAAAAGTTTATGAAGTGGATAGAGAAACCCATGAACTTTCAAAAGGTAAAAAACATAGAAGAAAGCAAGTTCTTTTTCTTAGGGATGGCTCCTGTAGAAACAAGAATGAGCGCACTTCGTAGTTATATTGAGGATTTAAAACATGAACAAGAAAAGTTAATTCAAATACAATCTTTTGTTGAAGCTACAAAAGAAAATATAATTGGAAGTAATGTAGAACGAATTATAATGGATGATAATTTACATAAACATTTACTTACAGTTTCTGGTGAAGAAAGCTTGAAATTAGTAATACTAAATATTTATAGATATCAGATCTACAGCTTAGAGTATGGCTTAGAAAGAGTACAATATGATATCGACTATTATCAAAAGATTCTAAAACTAGAAGAAAAGGAGGGATTAAGATGAAACAGATTACAGTGGAAGAGAAGTTAGAGAAAGTGTATTTCAAATACGAAAAGAGGATGAAATCAGAGGGGATGGCCTTTCTGGTAGAGGATGAGACAGGTGAGTTTAGCTGGCAGAGGGAAACAGGTAATCTAAAGAATAATCACAAATTTACAATTGCAAGTGTAACAAAATTATATGCCACAACTGTAATTTTAAATCTAGTAGATGAAGGAAAGATTGCTCTGGAGGATAAAATAGCAAAGTATCTGCCTCATAAAGTATTGGAAGGGTTACATGTATATAAAGGCAAGGAGTACTCTTTTGAATTAACACTGAGACAATTACTTTCCCAAACCAGTGGATTACCGGACTATTTTAGCGTAGCTTTGAAAGGTGGAGCCTCTATTGAAGAGCAATTCGATATTGACCCCGAGCTTTCTTTTGAAGAATGTCTTTCCATTAACAAACGTCTTAAAACTCGTTTTGCACCGGATACAAAAGGGAAAGCTTATTATTCAGATATGAATTTTGATTTGTTGCAGCCAATAATTGAGAGTATTACTAATATGACAGTGGAAGAGAATTATAATAAATACATTTATAAACCATTGAAATTAAAAGATACTTATTTATTTACGAAGGGTATGTCCTATGATTTCCCAGGATTTTGGATGAAAAATAAGATATATAAGATCCCAAACCTTTTATCTGGTTGGCCAATGTCAGGAAGCATGATTTCTACAAAAATGGAAATGATTATATTTCTTAAAGCTTTTTGGGGAGGAAAATTGTTTGATCAGTCTCATTATGATGAAATGAAGCAGCATAATTATATTCAATACTTTCCAATGCAATATGGATTGGGACATATGAGATTTGCTGCATTTGGAGCTCCAGAGATTATTGGTCATTCCGGTTCTACTGGTGTTCTATGCTATTATGTACCTAAATATAAAGTATATATAACAGGCTGTATTAATGAAGTGAATGAAGCTAAAGCAACAAGAATGGTCTTGAGGCTGGCGAATTGTTTTAAGTAGTAACGCTGATAATAAAAGTGTGTTAGTGGTATTAAGTAATTATTTACGTTATAATAAATGTAAATAATATAATGAAAGTAGTTATTATGTTGTACATGGTGGTATAATAACAATAAGAATGTGATAATTACTTTTACACAAATTACAGAGGTGCTTAAGATGAAAAAATTAATCGGCTTTTTTACGTTGGATAAGGAAGCATATTTATTTGATTCAAGATTATATATAATTAAAGCATTGGTAGCAGTTATAGCCACTTATTTAGTGGTTCAACAGCTTCCTCTGGTCAATAAGGACTTAATATCTGTTCTTTTTGGATTAATGATGACCTTGGAACCGGTTACAGTAACAGGCATTCGTAGTGGGCTAAGACAAATAGTAGCAACACTGATTGGTGCTACAGTTACAGCAATTATCATATTTGTGTTTGGAATTAGCATATGGACATCGGCTATTTCTATCTCTGCAACTTTATTTGTGTGCTTAAAAATTAATTGGAGAGAGGTATCTCCAGTAGCCATTTTTACTTCCATCTATATGACGAATTTCATTCAATACACTGTGAATGGAGAACCAAGTATTCCACGAACCTTTGTCTTAAGAGTACTGGCATTGGGTATAGGAATTTTGATGGCAGTTCTTATTAATTTTCTGTTTTCCTTATTCTTTTATAAGAGGCTGGAAAGAAAAAGAATAGCCCATATTCTAACAACCTTAACTGGATACCTTCAAATACTTAAAAATGGCATGGAATTATCTTCTACGGCGCAAGTGGAACAGATGAAGGAAGCTATTCAGGATACTTTTAAAGGTATCGATTGGTTAGTTGCATTAGTAAGGGATAAAGAAAAGGAAGTAAAAATAAAACATATAATATTGTTTTTTAGTAAGGAAGAAAACAGAAATACCATATTTCAAGAAGTGCTAATTGCTTTGAGAAATATATCACATCTTATTTATGATACAGCTTATATTATAACGAATCCCAAGTATCCCATTGACGAGAAGGATCGTCATGCAATTATCGTTCGAATAGGTGAACTTATTGCGGAGTGTAATTATATTGCAGCTCAGTATAAAGAGGATGTAAAAAACATTAACAATAAGAATGTGTCAGTAGCACAAGAATCCTTGGATAATATCCGTATTAATGATAATTTAAATGAGCTACGCGATATGTTAAATATTATAGAGAATTCATTGAAAGCCTAGGGGATTTTAATGCAAGTATATGGTGAGGTGGTGCAAAGCTAACATTAAGTTAGTTTTGCACCACCTCAGTTTTTGAGATTTTATTATTAAAACTATGTGTTCGCCAATACGTAAAGTCATATAATTGAGCGTTTTAGCAGAAATACATATGGTGTACGTATTATTCTGGTTTATCTACAATAATGATTTCTATGCCTTGTTCATCCAATAGTGACAAATCTTCTTCAGAAGCTTCCCAATCTGTAATTAAAACATCTAATTTACTTGCAGGACAAATGCTGACAATAGACTCAAACCCTATTTTTTCTGTAGGATATAAGCCATATTTTTTCTTTGAATTATTCAAAATAGCATTTATTAATCCAACATTTCTTGTCTTTTGTATTGAAACACCAAAATCTGCTGAAATACAAGCAGAGGTAATAAAGCATTTGTCAAAACGTAAGCGGTTAATCATTTCTAACGTAAAAGAATCATAGAAGCTGCCATTTTTACTCATTTCACCACCAGTTACGATTACGGTAATATTATCATATTTTCGTAATTCTTCTGCAATAGAAATTGAGGTTGTTACAATGGTACAAACAATATCTCTAGGCATATTTTGTGCCATTATAAAGCCAATTCCAGCATTTGTGATATAAACAACATCTTTCGGTTGAATAGTAGATATTGCTTTTTTAGCTATTTGTAAATAATTCTCCCATATATTTTGTACTCGTTCTCTTGCTGACAGATCATGGAGACCATCATCAGAACCAATACTTTTATTGGGGATAGCACCACCGTGTGTTCGTTTTAATAATCCCTTTTCTTCTAGAATTCGTAAGTCTCTTTTTGCTGAATCATAACTAATACCAAATTGTTCCTGAATTTCCGAGTTGGATACACTTCCACTTTCATTTAATAAATTCAAAATTGCCTGATGTCTTTCTTCAATAAACATATGATTCACCTCAGTTATTAAATTTAGATAAAAATGTCGACTTTATTCACCTATATTAACGTTATAACACTAATATCAGTAACTGTCAATGATAAACGTTAACAAATGTTAATATACGTTAAAAAACGTGAATAAATTAAATTATATGATCAGTGATATGAGCATTAGGAAAGTATTGTAAACTTATTAGACCTATGCTAGTATGTTATTCATTAATCTTAATTATCAGAAAGCATCGTGAATTGTTAGATAATTACTACCCGAAAGTACGATTAAAGAGTCAAAAGTTTGTTTCAGCTGTGAAGATGAATACTTGATTAATGAAAGCATATATTTTGATTTCATTAATATTCATATACATTCATCATTAAAGTAGGATTACGACTTTTGGCACTTTAATCAATTGTACAGGTAGTAAGAAAGGTATGGCTATTATGGAAAACAATCTTCTTAATGCACAAGAAGTAGCGGAGCTCCTAAAGATATCAAGGAATACGGTATATGAATTAATAAAAAGGGGAGAACTGCCATCTTCTAAAGTTGGTAAGCAGGTAAGAGTGACCCCAAAGGACGTAGAGGCATATTTAGCAGGTGCTCCTCGTAATTTATCTTCCAAGTCAAAGGATGCACTGCCGGCATCAAAGACGAATAGGAAGCAATATTCTGTTCAGGCAGTGGATGAGAATATCAGAGGAAATGAATTCATTATCTGCGGACAGGATGTCTCGCTGGATTTACTGGCCAATCACCTTAGAATGTATTCAGAAGATATACAGCTATATCGCTCCTATTTAAGCAGTTATAACGGAATATTTGCGCTATATCAAGGAAGAGTGAATATTGCTACGGCACACCTTTGGGATGGGGATTTGGACGACTATAATATTTCTTTTGTTAAGATGATGATGCCGGGGATTCCAGCTTTTATGATTAGAATAGGAAAGCGAAGAAGCGGCTTTTACATTCAAAAGAATAATCCTAAGAAAATTAAGGGCTGGGAGGATTTGAAAAGAACTGACATCTCCATTGTAAACAGGGAAAGAGGAAGTGGGATTCGTGTTTTATTAGATGAAAAATTGAGGATGATGGGAATGATTGGTGAATACATAGAAGGATATCAGCATGAATGTAAGTCCCACCTTGCGGTTGCAAGCTTAATTTCCCATGGTGAGGCGGATATAGGAATTGGGAGTGAAACAGGACTTATGAATGTAAATGGAGTAGATTTTATTCCGTTGCAAACCGAATGCTATGATTTGGTCATGAGACTGGCAGATGCAGATAAACAACCCTATAAGCAAATAATGGAGATTCTTACTTCACAGGAGTATCTAAGGGATTTGCAGGCAATTGGCTGCTATGATACCACTGAGACAGGGAAAATTATTTGGGGATAAAGGATATAATATAGCTTCAATAAGATAGAAATTGTCAATGTCTTGTGACAAACATAACTAGATGTGACAAACGGAAAATGACATGGTAGATATGTTATAGAAACAAGTTGATTTATGGAAAATGTTTAGGAGTACTATATATTGACCAAATAAAGGGCTAAGAATATAGTATCATTATCGTAACTATTTGAAACCTCGAGAATCAATAGTACATCGACAGAAATCCTACCAATGAGTCGTACATAAGATTAGATACTGAAACTCTTCAACTACATATTCTGTTATAGAAGTCGGGCTAGCAACTTCTATAGGCACGAATAACAAAGAGGTTATTATATTCGTTCACGCGAATGTATAACCTTTTTTTGTTACCCTAAATCATTATTTAAGGAGGATATTACAATGAGAAAGATTGCATTTTATGGCAAAGGTGGTATTGGTAAGTCCACAACACAACAGAATACAGCAGCAGCTATGGCGCATTTTTATGATCAGAAAATATTTATTCATGGATGCGACCCAAAAGCGGATTCGACCCGACTCATTCTCGGTGGTAAACCACAGGAAACTCTTATGGATGTACTAAGAGAAGAAGGAGCGGAAAAGGTAACCAATGATAAGGTTATTAAGAATGGCTTCCGTGATATACGTTGCGTGGAATCAGGTGGTCCGGAGCCAGGAGTCGGCTGTGCAGGCAGAGGTGTCATTACTGCCATTGACCTTATGGAATCGAATGGAGCTTATACCAATGATTTGGATTTTGTATTCTACGATGTACTTGGTGATGTTGTGTGCGGTGGTTTTGCAATGCCAATTCGTGATGGTAAAGCGCAAGAGGTTTATATTGTAGCTTCCGGTGAGATGATGGCAATCTATGCAGCAAACAACATCTGTAAGGGCTTATTAAAATATGCAAAGCAAAGTGGTGTTCGCTTAGGTGGAATCATTTGCAACAGCCGTAAGGTTGATCGAGAAAAAGAGTTTTTGGAAGAATTCACTGCATCCATTGGTACACAAATGATTCATTTTGTACCCAGAGATAACATTGTTCAGAAAGCGGAATTTAATAAAAAGACCGTAGTGGAATATAATGCGGAGGAAAATCAGGCGCATGAGTATGGAGAACTAGCACGAAAAATTATTGAAAATAAGAATTTTGTTATTCCCAAGCCTTTGACTATGGATGAGCTTGAAGCAATGGTTGTGAAATACGGAATAGCGGATTAACGGGAAAGGGGCTGCTCATATGAAAATGTTAAAAGCAATTGTTCGTCCGGAGATTGCAGACACTGTCTCTGATGCACTTGCAGAAGCTGGATTTACTTCAATGACGAAAATCAATGCCTTCGGAAGAGGAAAGCAAAATGGTATTGTTATTGGCTCCATTCGTTATGATGAATTACCAAAAACAATTCTTATGTTAGTTGTTGAGGATGAACTGGTGGAAGAAGTATTGACGATTATTAAATATAAAGCGTACACCGGTAATTTTGGTGATGGTAAAGTTTTCATTACTCCTGTTGAGAGAGTTATGACAGTAAGAACTGGGGAGTCAGCGTTGTAGTAGGGTGATAGATGCTCCAACGTTTGCAGGTACCAAGAAAGGCATGGTTATATTATGAAGGAAATCATTACAATCCTACGACCCAAAAAGGTTAGTGCCACGAAGGAAGCTCTGGTCAGTTTAGGACTCCCAAGTATGACAGCAATTCCAGTACTGGGCAGAGGGAAGCAAAGAGGAATTGAATCAGAAGTAAATATTGAATACCGGGCTGGAATTCTTGAGCAGAACAAAAATGGCGGAATGAAATACATTCCAAAACGTTATCTTTCTATTGTAGTCAGTGACGATAAAGTAGAGGAGGTAACGTCAGCAATTATTAAGATTAACCAGACCGGTCAAATAGGTGACGGTAAAATATTTATTTGTCCCATAGAAGATGCTTTTAGAATCAGAACGGACGAATACGGAGACGATGCAATTAATTAATTCTATTTAGTAAAGGAGGCTTCCTATGCCATATCATTTGTTTAAATGCAGTGAATGTATACCGGAACGAGAAAAGCATGCAGTTATAAAAGGGAAGGGTGAAACCCTGGCGGATGCACTTCCCCTGGGCTATTTAAACACAATACCCGGAAGTATATCGGAACGAGGATGCGCTTATTGCGGAGCAAAGCATGTAATTGGAACACCTATGAAAGACGTTATCCACATGAGTCATGGCCCGGTAGGGTGTACTTACGATACCTGGCAGACGAAGAGGTATATAAGTGACAATGATAATTTCCAGTTAAAATATACCTTTGCCACGGATATGAAGGAATCACACATTGTATTCGGTGCTGAGAAAATTCTAAAGAAAAATATAATAGAAGCCTTTAAAGCATTTCCGGAGATTAATCGAATGACCATTTATCAAACATGTGCTTCGGCATTAATTGGTGATGATATTAACGCAATTGCTGCGGAGGTGATGGAGGAGATGCCCGGGGTAGATATCTTTGTCTGTAATTCACCGGGGTTTGGAGGTCCCAGTCAATCGGGCGGCCATCACAAAATCAATATTGCCTGGATTAATCAAAAGGTTGGTACAGTAGAGCCGGAGATTACCAGTGACTATGTAATTAATTATGTAGGTGAATATAACATACAAGGTGATCAGGAGGTTATGCAGGATTTCTTTAAAAGAATGGGAATTCAAGTGCTCTCCACCTTCACCGGTAATGGCAGTTACGATGGCTTACGCGCTATGCATCGGGCACAGCTGAATGTGCTGGAATGTGCCAGATCTGCGGAGTATATCTGTAACGAATTAAGGGTTCGTTATGGTATTCCTCGTCTTGATATTGATGGCTTTGGTTTTGAGCCTTTATCTTCTTCCCTTCGTAAGGTAGCTATGTTTTTTGGTATCGAGGACAGAGCAGAAGCAATTATTAAGGAAGAAGTAGAAAGATGGAAGCCTGAACTTGAGTGGTATAAGGAGAGACTAAGAGGCAAGAAGGTGTGTCTATGGCCCGGAGGCTCTAAGCTATGGCATTGGGCAAATTGTATTCATGAAGAAATGGGTGTCGAAGTAGTGTCGGTATACACCAAGTTCGGACATCAGGGGGATATGGAAAAGGGTATCTCCAGATGCGAGGAAGGAGCCCTTGCAATTGATGATCCAAATGAGCTGGAGGGACTGGAGGCTATGGAAGACCTTGAGCCGGATATTATCTTCACAGGGAAAAGACCCGGAGAGGTTGCTAAGAAAATCAGGGTTCCATATCTAAATGCTCATGCCTATCATAATGGTCCCTGGAAGGGCTATGAAGGCTGGGTTAGATTTGCCAGAGATATATACAATGGAATTTATTCTCCGATTCGTGCATTATCTCTATTGGATATAAGCAAGGATGAAATCCCAACAGATAAGGGCTTTATGACTCAGCGTCTGATATCAGATGTTAATCTGAGTGAGGACATTAAGAATTCAACGGTTCTAAGAGAGTATACCGGTGACTATGATGCTTTAAAGCGGATTAAAGAACGTGTTTATAAGGAATTTCCCAGAAGTAGTGATGTGCTTCAAAAAGCTTCGGCAATTTAGGGGGTGAATTATTTGGATGACTTGTTATTAAAGGAAAGAATAGAAGTTTTGCTGGATTTTATAATGAAGAAATGCTTGTGGCAATTTCACTCCCGCGCCTGGGATCGTGAACGACAGAATGCCAATATTATGGAAAAGACAATGCAGTTGTTATGTGAGGAACCAGTGAACAAGGATACCCCGGAGGAGAGATGCTATTATGTGGATGCAGTATTTTTAGCGGATAGCTACAAGCTTAAATTTCCCTGGGTATTAGAGCTTGATAAGCTGGAGCTGAAAAAAATTATTCAGGGAGTAAAGGAACAACTTGATTATCTGTTGATTACGGGTTCCTTAAATAAGGAATTGACCGACCCGCTTTACTAAATAAAGGAGGTAACTATGAACTGTGATGTGAGAAATAAAGAGCGTGCGGGAGTTATTAATCCGATCTTTACTTGTCAGCCGGCAGGAGTTCAGTTTGCAAGTATCGGAATTAAGGATTGTATCGGTATCGTTCATGGCGGGCAGGGCTGCGTAATGTTCGTTCGGTTACTATTCTCCCAGCATTTTAAAGAAAGCTTTGAACTTGCCTCCTCCTCTCTGCACGAGGATGGAGCAGTATTTGGAGCCTTGAACCGCGTGGAAGAAGCAGTGGATGTGCTTCTAATGAGATATCCTGAGGTTAAAGTAGTGCCA
>JAFACO010000221.1 GCA_023425485.1 Bacillota bacterium | reverse complement strand
AAGCAATACTGATTAAAGTTAAAAGGAAGGCTTCTCGATAAATATAACCATTTGTTTCGTCATCTCGAAAACCCAGAACCTTCAGCGTTGCAATTTCACGAGTACGCTCACTAATGTTAATTGATGTAAGATTATATAGGACAATGATAGCAAGCAGTGATGCAACAACAACTAGAAGTGTAATAATTCCATTCAAGCTTTCATTATTGTCTAAAGCAATCTGCATAATGTCTGAGGTTAAGATAACATTTACGATTTGATCGCTGTCAATTAATCGTTTTGCCATCGTTGTTTCATTACCGCTATAACTTGATACAATTGTATTGTAAAGCGGCTCCTCTTTAAAAATAGTACGATACTGGTCACTGTTGATATAAACATAGTTCGAGAGATAATTCTCTGCTATAGCGGCAACTGGTATTGTATATAGATTATTGTCGCTGTCTTTTAACGTAAAGTCATCACCTATATTAAGCTTAAGCTTATCAGAGATTTTCTGTGAAATCACTACACCCTTTGATATGGAGACAGCTGTAGAATCATCTGTTTTAAATAAATGAAAGTGTTTTTCAAACATCTCAATATTCTCTGGTACAATCAAAAAAGCATCAATGGAACTGGCTTTTACTTCACATTTAATAGCCGACTGTTTTAATAATAAAGGATTATTAATGTTTTCCTTCGTTAATATACTTTTAACCTCATTATCCAGTTGTGTTGTTTCTTTATTCAGAACAATCATATTGTCATATTCGAAGATTTCTTCATATTGTCTTTCAGCAATTCCATTCATACTATCTCGTATACCAAAGCCCACCAATAGAAGAGCAGAACAACCGGCAACACCAACTATGGTCATCAAAGCCCTCTTTTTATATCGGAACATATTACGAAAGGTAACCTTCCAGGTAAAGGATAGATGCTTCCAAATAAAATCGTTTCGTTCAAGCAGTATTTTTTGACCGTTTTTCGGTGGAATCGGACGCATTAAAACAGAAGGATGGTGACGGAGCTCTCGATTACAAGCGAAAAGGGTAACTATAGTCATCAAAATAAGAGCAAACAATAGGATCAGGAGGAATACTATAACATCATACTTCAAGATAAGCTCGGGAAGTAGAAATTGGAAATTGGAATAAATAAGCGGAGGAATAATAAAGCATCCTGCAAAAAATCCGATCACCGTACCAAGGGTAGCAGCGGATAGGACATAGAATAAGTAAGTACCGATGATGCTTTCATCCTTATAGCCTAGAGATGTTAAAGTACCCAGTTCACCACGTTCTTCAGCAATCATTCTTGCCATGGAATTAGAAGTCATTAATATAACAATGGCTATAAATAAAAATGGGAAGACTACAGCAACAGAACTTACAACATCGATACTGTTCTTTAAATCAGTGTATCCGACAGCAGCATCACGGTCATTAATATACCAGGTGGGATGTTCAATCTCTGATAACTTTTGCTTAGCATCAGAAAGTTTTGCTTCTGCGTCAGCAATCTCATCATTAAATTTAGCAAGATTTTCATTGTATTCCGCATAACCCTCGGAAAGTTTTGCTTCATTCTCTGCTAATTCTGTTTTTGCTTTTTCAATTTCATTTTTAGCTTTAGTAATTTCACTTTCGAAGGTTTCAATCCCCTGATTGAGCTCTGCTTCCTGTTCACTCAAGTCTTTAATAGATTCTTTTAGTTGAAGTAAACCTTCTCTTGCAATCACCTGTTGCTCAAGGGTTGCTTGTAACTGTGGATACTCAGCACTCTCAACGGGTATTTGGCTTAGTTGAGTTTCCAGGGTCACAATACCAGCGTCCAATTGAGAAAGAAAAGTATCAAGCTCGGATTGTTTGATGCCCTGTTGTTTAAGAGCAGCATCAATTTTCAGCCAGCCATCAGCAATTTGATCTTTTGCGTCATTAAATTCTTTCTTTTGCTTTTCTTCGTTCTCATTTAATTCCGCTTCATTTTCTATAAGCTCGGCTTTTCCATCTTTAATTTTCTTTGCATTATCATCCAACTCTAACTTTGCATCTGCAAGAGCCTGTTGGCCATCCGATTTTTCTGCTAAAAATTTATCTTCATTCTCAGTAATTTCCTTATTTGCTTTATCAAAGATTTCTTGATAACGGGCGGCTTCTCTATCAGCTTTTATATTTATCAGAGCATCATTTATAGATAGAGAGACAGCTTCATACTCTTTTGAATAAGCCTGGGTATTTGATGGTACCTCTGCTTGAAGATAGATTTCGGTGTAGGCATCCAGAAGAAAAGTACTTTTGTTAACGAAAATATAGGAAGAAAGCTTTCCATCCCCAATTGTTGTGCTGCCATAATCCTTGGAAAGAAATAAAGCTGATTCAACAGTACCAACAACAGTGTATTCAGTAAATTCCAGCTTGTCCGTTACATCTTCGGTAATTTGTATTATTTCACCTACCTTATAACTTTTATCATCTCCAAGACATTCCTGACCGGAAGAAGGCATTCTTCCGGTAATCAACTTAACAGTATTCACCGTATCTTCCAAAGACATAACGCGAAGTGCGTTTTCGTTACTTAATATATCGAGGGAGTAGCTTGGAATTACGTTGGATACTCCGGAAAGAGAAGCAAGAGCTGACACATCATCTTTCGTTAATCCCATTGTGCTAACTATTTTATAATCCATCAGGTGCTGGTCAGAGTAATATTCATCAGCAACAGCAAGCATATCAGGTGCGCTGGCTTGGATACCAGCATAAAAACCTACACCAATCATTACAATAATTAAAATGGAAATGTATCGTCCAAAGGATTTCTTTATCTTCTTTAATGTATTTTTATATAGCATGCCAATCACCACACAATCTCACTGGCATTTTTCGGGTGGTCATTGAGAATGATTTCTTCCACAGTACCATTTTTTATTTTTATTACTTTATCAGCAATTTCAGCTATAACAGCATTATGAGTGATTAGAACGGTAGTCATCCCCATTTCTTTGCAGTTGGTCTGTAATAATTCGATAATTCTTTGTCCGGTAAGACTATCTAGAGCCCCGGTGGGTTCATCGCATAATAGTAATTTGGGGTTTTTAGCAATTGCTCTAGCAATGGCAACTCTTTGTTGCTCACCACCGGATAATTGAGAAGGGAAGTTATTCATACGTTCCCTTAGACCGACCTGTTCCAGTATTTTTGACGGTTCCAGTGAATTAGGACAGATCTGACAGGCAAGTTCGACATTCTCCAGGGCTGTTAGATTACCGACTAGATTATAAAACTGAAATACGAACCCAATATCTTTACGTCGATAATCAATAAGGTCTTTCTTTTTATAATTGTGTACTTCGTTTCCATCCACTACAATACTTCCATCACTTGGCTTATCCATACCTCCAAGCAAATTTAATACTGTAGTTTTTCCTGCACCAGATGGTCCAAGTATAACTACAAATTCGCTTTTATTAATAGAAAAACTACAGTTATCCACCGCAGTAATTTTCATATCCCCAATATTATATTCTTTTTTAATATCCTGAAATTCAATTAATGGCATAGCGTCCTCCAGTTAATATACATCGTGTTGAATAATTTGCATTTTAATAGTATACTTACATCATGGTAGAAATACAATAATCAAATTAAAATGAAACGAAAGTTATCCAACACAAAAAGAATATCTGTTGGGTATCCTGTATATTAGTTTTAAACTTGATGTCCTAAAATATAAATAAATGTTAAATTTAATATATGAAATTAATTGAAAATTATAGGTGGAAGGGAGATTAATATGGAGAAGAAACTTGATGGAAGAGTAAGATACACGAAAATGGTGATAAGAAGTAGCTTTGTGAGTTTGTTAAAGCAAAAGCGAATTTCAAAAATTACGATTAAAGAAATCTGTGAAGGGGCAGATATCAACCGTGCCACATTTTATGCTCATTATACGGACCAGTATGACCTTTTAAAACAGATAGAGAACGAGATATTGAAGGATATTAATCGATATCTAAATAATTTTGATTATAACAATAAAGCAAGTACTCATATAGAAATGATTGATAATATCATTATTTATATTGCTGAAAATGCAGAACTGTTCGATTTGTTTTTGAATTCAAAGGGCGATATAGAGTTTCAGCAAGAGTTAATTAATATCATAGGTAATCAACATTTTTCAACATTACCAGGTAACAAGACCCTTAGCAAAGAGGATATGAATTACGTTTTTTGCTTCTTAGCCAGTGGTGCGGTGGGCGTAATTAAAAAATGGTTGGAAAGCGGTATGCAGAAATCTACAAAGGATTTGGCGGAACTAATCTTAAAGATAGCTATGACAGGTCAGCAATCTTTTGGATGAAGAAATAATACAAACAGGGATATCTAATTAGAAACAGCATTCCAGCTGTATAAGGTCTTGCTATGTTCCCAGTATTTAATATCTATTTTTGTAGCACGATTAATCATCATTATTTGTATATAGGTTGAAGAACCAACCTCAAAGGTAATTTCTTTACCAGATAATGTAGTACCACTAATATAGTGTTTGGAGTTACCTGACAAATTTTCAAGTTCTATTGATTTATCAGATATTTCTAAAGTAGTAGATTGTTTCCCTTTAATTAAATCCATTGTTATATTGGGCAAATTCCTTTTTACATAGAGGAGAGCGAATGTAAATATAACGATAACAATCATTAAAAAAAATAGTTCACTGATTTTTATCTTTTTATCATTAATAGAACATTTTATATTTTTCAATATAACATTAAATAAACTTATACTTAAATATAGAAATATTAACAACCAAATGCTTTTGGTGAATAAGGCATATTTACCATCCTCTTCTTCAATAAAGGTTGTGAAAATAAACATTAAAGCAAGGAATATATAGTGCTTATATTTATTAAGATATTTTTTAGTTATAAAGTTTTTCAAACTACGATTGCTCCTTAAGGTATAATTTGGCATATGATTACATTATACATTTATTGTCAACTAAATCAATCTATTTTTCTTAATAAAATTTAGTAAGAGTGCTGGGAGTCAGGTCTATTGTATTATTCAAATAATGAACTTATAATAGGACGTAAATTACTATTACAAAGAGAGTTTATCATTTTCTTGCAACGTAAGGCTTGTTGTAGAAAGGTAAATTATAAAGAAAGGTAATTATTTATGGATATAAAAAAATATATTACATTCATAGAAGAAGCAGAAAAACTTAAATCGGTGGTTCGGACGGCTTGGTCGAGTACGGGAAGGAGAGAAAGCACTGCCGAACATTCCTGGAGACTTGCACTGTTGGCCGGGGTATTGCTGGATAAAAACGATGAGATAGATATAGCTAAGGTATTATTCATGTGCCTCATTCATGATATTGGTGAAATTTATGAGGGAGATATCTCTGCAGCTCTCAGGCCGGACAAAGAGGACAAGTTCCAGACGGAATATGAAGCAGCAAAGAAAGTCTTCTCCCTTTTACCAGAAGGGCAGGCAGACAGAATGATGAAGATTTGGCTGGAGTACAATGAAAATATGACTCCGGAAGCAAAACTGGTGAAAGCACTGGATAAGGCTGAAACCATTATTCAGCATAATCAGGGTGAAAACCCTTTGGATTTTGACTATAAGTTTAATCTTGAATATGGGAAAGAGTATTTTGAACAGGGTGAACTATTAAAGAAATTAAGGACTCTGATTGACGAAAAAACAAAAGAAAAAATTATTAATGTGGGGAAGGAGTGGCCTTAATGCAAAAGGATTTTATTGTAATAGATCAAGTATCCTTTTCCTATAAAGATAAAGTAGTTCTTTGTAACGTCCAGTTGAAACTTGAACAGGGGAGTTCCTATGCCCTGATTGGTAAATCTGGTTCAGGTAAAACTACCTTACTTAATTTAATTGCAGGATTTCTCAAACCTCATAGCGGATCGATTATAATTGATGGACACGTAATAGAGCAGCCAAGACAAAAGACTGCTTTTCTGTTTCAAGAGCTAGGACTTTTTCAATGGCAGACGGTAGGAGAGGCTGTATCCATGCCACTGAAACTACATGGTCAAAAGGAGAGACAGGCTGAGGTCGCAGGTTTACTGAAGGATATGGGAATCATAGAGCTTAAAGATAAATATCCTCATGAATTAAGCGGGGGTGAACGACAACGTGTGGCGCTTGCAAGAACTTTAATAAGTGCACCAGATTTACTACTAATGGATGAACCTACCTCTGCCTTAGATGCAATGACAAAGGAAGAGCTGCAAGCTTTAATTCTGCGTGAACAGCGCAAAAGAAGCTCGACAATGGTGTTTGTAACCCATGATATCGAGGAAGCACTTACGTTAGGTGCTAATATTTTGGTACTAGAAGATAACGGGACAGTTTCGCAATGGGATAATCCATATTATTCTATAGAAAACCCTAGAGAACAGCTTGATTTTTATCAGGAATGTATTAGGTTTAGAAAGTTGCTGAAGGTGGGGTCAGAAGAATGAAATCACAAAAGAATCTGGAGAAAACGACTAAGATACGTTCCGGTAAGAGATTTGGTCAGAGTCAGCTTTTGGGATTTATCAGCTTTCTCATTGTATGGGAAATTTGTCATCTGTTATTAAAAAGCAATACGATCCCTTCACCGCTTGAGACAATGGAACAGGTAATTAGCACCCCATCTATTCTATTACAGCATAGCGGTGCAAGTATTTTACGTGTAGGTGCAGCTATTATAATCGCATTAATTCCCGCTGTTCCCATTGGAATCTTACTAGGTGTTAATAATACTTGTAAACGACTATTCTCACCTTTGTTGTATTTTATTTATCCCATTCCTAAAGTTGCTTTTTTACCGGTCTTTATGATCTTGTTTGGACTTGGAAATACCTCGAAGATTTCTTTAGTAACTTGGATCATAGTCTTTCAAATTATTTTATCGGTGCGTGACGGAGTAGAGCGAATTGAAGCTGTAAATTTTAAGGTAATGGATAGTTTTTGTGCGTCCACCGTTCAAAAATATCGGTATTTAATTCTTCCGGCAATTCTTCCACAAATATTCTCCGGACTTAGGATTAGCATTGGTATTTCCTTAGCTTCTTTGTTTTATGCGGAGAATTACGCTACAAAATACGGTATAGGATATTATATCATTAGTGCTTGGACTCGTATGGATTATGTAGAAATGTTTGCAGGTATTATGATGCTTGGGTTTGTTGGAATCTTTCTTTTTAAACTAATTGATTTACTGGAACTATTATGTACACCCTGGGTAAAAAGATAGATTCATTATTTTCAGCATTCTATTTGATCTTATGCAAATATGAACTTCTGCAAGTTTGAATAATATAATATTAGACACAGTAATTGAATAGTTAGCAATATAAAATCCTCTTAACAGCTTCGTATATTTCTTGCAGGCTAGTGCAGAAACTAATTTAAGTGTTAAGAGGATTTTTATATCCAATCAGCAGTTTATTGAAGATAGGAGAAATCAGTTAATTCTTCATAGGTATAGATTTTTTCAATCAGCCCTTTTTCCTTTGTCCATGCAATTATATTGTCAAACTGTTCTGCACTGATTGTACTAGCATACTGGAAATCACCAGCCATTGAGGTGAGATATGCACTGATTGCTTCAGGAAATTGATAATTAGTTAAAATCTCACTGTATTTGGTTACATCAGTATCATTCATGAAATCTACAGCTTTATTATATGCCTGATAAAAGGCCTTAATATCTCCTTGGCGAGAAGAGAGCATGTCCTCCATAAACATTAACGTACCACCCTTAATACCAGCTTCCTTGGAACTGCCTAAAAGATGTGCACCTTGTTGTACTAACATGCCTGCTTGAGGTTCTGTAAATACAACACCATCAACTTGGTTGTTCAATAAAGCTTGTGCTCTGTCCGCAAATGATGGAATTTCTACGATTTCATAAGTAAAACCGTTTTCTTTTGCAAATTCGTCCATGATGTATTCTAAAATAAAGTTAGGTACAAGAGAAATCTTTTTACCACTTAATTGCTCCATACTTTCAACGCCAGAATCAGGAGAGGATAAGATTTTGAAATCCTCGCTAATATCAGAGGTTATTTTCATAGGAATGCCTTTATCTACAAAGGCAGCTCCTGTCATAACATCACCAATGGTTGCGTCAAGTTCTCCGGCTTGTACTGCTATGTTA
>JAFACO010000195.1 GCA_023425485.1 Bacillota bacterium | reverse complement strand
CCCTTCCCTAGATGAGTAAACTCTATCGAATTAGTTCCTACGATAAGGTTAGTAGATTCTATAATTTTACCGTCAACCTCTTTCTCAAGTTCTAACCATTGCTTTGATGCACCACCCCAATCACTTAATGCTTTACTAACTGATAGAAAGCTGTCTCTTACTGTGAATTCAACCCCTTCAATACTGATTATTGTTGGTTCAGGCATTGGTGTAGGCGTAGGTTTTGGTGTTGCTTTAATATTTGCAGTTGGAACCTGTGCTGGAATCACCTTGTATTTACTAATACAGATTACCCCGCTATAATCCGAATAAGTTTTACTGCTGGAGCTGCTAAAATATTTGTAATTAACAAGAGTGTTTAAAGTGGTTAGTGAACATAGATTACTTTTACTTATCTTACTAGTATAGGCTGTATTAGCAGCCACACCAGGTGTTTTTTCAGTACCATTCGCATAAGTGTATTCCTGTGAATTAATCTTATAAGAATTGTACCTAGTGGAGCTTCTTTTAATACCAAAGCTACCTTTCTTAGTTTTATAATAAGCGAAACCTAAAGCACTAGATATATTTTTTGCCTTTATCATCAAATTACCAGTGATAGATTTCTCAATCATATCCTTATATTCTTTCCACGAACCATCTTTTTGTTGAACTAACACCATATAATTATTGGTGGTACTTGCATATATCTTATTTGGGTTTCCAAATATGCAAGTAATGTAAAATATAATCACAAATAATACAACTAACTCTTTATGTATTTTCTTCATTTAGTCAATTTCAAAGGTACAGGATACTGCTACAGTTATTTCTTTTTCAAGGGAGACAGTATCGCTATCTACATTTCCACCATAACCATAGCCATAGCCGTAATCGTTATAATACTCATCTGGTACGGAATAAAGAGGAGCAACCTTAATGCTAAAAAGTTTTGCATGTGTTAATTCTCCTAATCCACTACCAGCATTTTCAGCGATCAGCTTTGCACGATTTGTTGCATCCTTTGTTGCGTCTGCCAACATGCTAACTTTTAATTCTTCTAACTTAGTATAATGATATTCTGGTGCGTAAGATTGAAATTGAACACCTTCATTTAATAACTCGGTTGCATTTCTTGATAGCTCTGTTACTTTATCAATTTGATCTGAACTGATGGTTACTGTCTGAGCTAAATTATAATCTTTAATCTCATTCGTATATCCACCATATTCATTTAAAACATAATTTTCAGATATTGAAATGGAAGAAAATATCAAGTCCTCCTCCAAAAACCCTTTTTCTACAAGGTAATCCTTTACCTTTACCTTATCTGCTTCCAGAGTGGTATAACCTTCCTTTAAATCAACCGCCTGAACATCGAAAATACCGGACCATACAATTACATCGGATACAATCTGCTGCTTTGCATATCCTTTGATATCAATATCATATTTCTTACTTTTAAAGTCAGCAAGACCTTTAACTCCAATGAAGCAGGATATTATAATCGCTATTGATAAAATTGATGCAACTATAATATTTCCTATAAATCTACTCTTGTTTTCACTCATTTAATACCCTCCTATAATACGTGTAAATAACAGATGCCTATTGCTATTCTTCATAACAAGTGAAACCTACTGCGGTTTCATCTTGCAATATTGTTAATAACTAGACAATCATAACATATATTTCCACAATATACCACATATTTATAGATATTCATATATAGCTAAACATTATAACAATCGTTTAAGAATATTAAAATAATTATTTTTAATAAACTTCACTTGAATTGAAGGTCACTTCATTCTTTAATGTATCATTAAAGAATTCAAGAATTAAATGATTCACTAACTGAATACTTTCCTTTGCATCAACTTCTGCTCGTTCCCCATCCAATAGGAATGTTAGAAACGGTGATACCAGAGACAAATCAGTTAAGGTAAGATGTTTTGTACCCTTTAGATATACATCATAACTTTCTTTGCAAATTTGCCCCGATATCTTATTACCAGCATAAACACCAGTTTCGCTATCATTTTTAAGTTGAACCCAGACCTGATCCGAATAAATGTTTAATACGGGTTTATCATACACCTCTTTGGTTGCCACGAAATCATCCTTGGCAGAATCATAAGTCATCTCACTAAAATATGGACCGTCTATATTGATAACAGCATCTACATCCGTTCGTTCTCTCCCAATCTGAACACTTGCGGCCGCACCCATGGAATGACCAAACACTCCAATTTTACTTGAATCAATACTCTGGTAGAGATCAATCATATCTGTAGAGTAAGCTTTATTTATGCTAGAGTCCGCTGTTGAATTAACATTTTGAAGAATCGTATCTATTGTCATATTAATATCTTCGCAGCGTAATTTCATCCATTTTTGTATCAAATCATACTCCTCTGCTTTGGTGTAATAAGCCTCTTTATTGGAATTAATGACTTCCTTCATATATGCTCTGTCCACATATCTCGTATCTCCCCCAGAAGACGAAGTATAAAACGAATGTCCAGGATGATCAATGGAACAAACCACATAACCATGACTAGCAAGCTCTTCAAAGGCAGATATATTACTTAATTTCACACCAAAGGCACCATGTGAGAAAACTACTAAAGGATAAGTTGATGTTCCCTCCTCTGGATACCAAAAGGCAACATTAACAGATCTTTTTTCTCCATTGAAATAATCTATAATTGTATCACTTGTAAATGTAGCTTCAGCAGTTGCAACTTTATAGCTTCCTGTTGGCACTAACTCCTTTACCTGTGGGAACAAAAAAGCAGGTATCAGTACAATAGCATATAAAAAAATCATCAAACCTGCTTTTATAATGCTTCTCTTCCTTCTAAATGGTTTCGAAATGTCTTTGAATTTTATCAGAATATAAATTGCTCTTATTGATAGAACCAACAATAGCGCTCCCACAAAATACCAACGCAAACTCCAATCGATAATGGGTAGAATGCAAAGCAATAAAAATATGGCGAATGTAGTTAACCTTGCATAACTTATTATTTTCCCTTGCCTGGAGTTAGTTCTGATGCAATAAATTGTATATGCTATTTCAAATAAGATTAATATTAATAATATGATACCTGTCATAGTGCTTCTCCCTTTATAGTAGATTTGTTTTGCTAAAGGTAGCATACACAACTATGTTTGTAAACACAGGTAAAAGCATGCTGATTCTACAGCTTTCTAACCTGTAAAAAAACCACGGTAAGCTGTTAACCCACCGTGTTTCACTTTTATCTATTATTATCTTTATCCGCTATATTTTTTTCAGATCGTAAACTCGCAAGCTGCTGATTAATTTCATTCGCCGTCTTGCGATCCAGTAGCCAGGTGACAAGGATTACCAAAATATATATCACTAATATTTCTAATGCAAATATTAAATTATCCGCTATTTCAGAAACCTGTCCCATTAGATTACCAAATGATAAGACTACAACTTCTATAAGTATAAAATGTAGTAACATTCTTATCTTTCTGCTTTTAATGGATAACTCTTTTTTCGAATAATAAATCAATGATGGTAAATTACCTGCGAAAGCAAATAATGCAGATAACATTATTTCCCTAAAGGTAAATGAGTGCGTTACATTTAAAGAGGCTGTAAGTATGATTATAATTGAAAATATAATAAAGTAATCTCTAAGCATCGTTTGAAATAAGTTGTATTTATTTTTATTCATACTCACACTCCTAACCCTATTTTGCTTTTTAATAGCGGTACATACTGTCTTGATATGGTAACTCTTTCTTTATTATCAAGGATTGCTTCAAATCTACCACTTATGGAAGGTCGAACAATAATAATTTTTTCGATATTAAGTATTGTTGATTTCGAGCACCGAAAAAACTTACGACTTTCACATAACCGCTCTAGCTCATATAATTTTTGTTTTGATTCATACACTTTATCCAGGCTATAGATAAATACTTTATTATCTACTGCTTCAAAATAATAAATATCACGAAATAAAATGCGATGAATATCACTTTGGATATAACCAATCAAACAATTATCTTGATGCTTAAAACTATTAACCAGTGATACCATTTCATCTGTTAATTCATGACACTTTAAAAGCAGCTCTTCTTCCCGATCTTTTCCAATGGTTTCAATTGTAATTTTCATACTATGTACCTACTTAATTTTATTAGTATAACGAAACATATTTAGTCCAAACTTATAAAATAAACGACCCTTTAAAATACTTCAATTAAAATAATACAACGAAATAGAATACTTTACCATCATATTTTTCTGCTTAGTTTATGGAAAGAATATGATATTCTAGGTATAACGTCCGCGACAATTAACGTTCCAAATTAAATGAAGCCTGATTTAATATAATATTATACATAAAAAACTATAGCCTAAAATTAATAGAGAAATAACTTTCTAAAATCTTAGGCTATAGTTTTTTTAGGATTGATATAAAATCATACTTATTTAAATATTCAGATCATTTTTATTTTTCTATTCCTGATTTACACTTAAATAATCCATTACCTTATCCGTAAGCTCCTGCATTTCAGTAACAGTGTAGCCATCATATCCTTTAAAAGGTCCTCTGTCATTTCCCAAATTCTGAATCTTACCCTCTTCATTTATGCTGGCAATCATACCTGTATTAATAAAGTGTTTGTTCTCATAATTATCAATAAATAGTAGATATCGTCCTCCATTAGTTAACATAAGGTTTTCATCTGCATAGGAACGTATTGATATTTCACTGGTTAGCTCCTCACCACTCAAGGTACTCTCTACTTTAGCTTGGTATACCATCTCCGCATAACCGTATTCATTTTCTTCTTCCGTTGCTTCAGAAAGAACTGTTACCTCTGCAAGTTGGAAACCATTTAATGTCGTCCCAAATCGAGATGCAGCTAACATAACATTATCATCCTGTGTAATGCTAATAATTTCGTCTACAACTGCTTGATAACCCTCTCCATCAAAACGATTAAAATCCTCATAAGTAGAATGTGACCAGATAAGCCCTTCGTCATCTATTTCAAATAACACATCCAGGTCACTCATAAGGTAATAACTACCATTGTATTTATTAAGCGGCAGAAGGTACACGCCACCTTCTCTTAGTAAATTCGTTTCTTCCTCACCTGTACATCCACCATATAACGATTGCTGAAGGTCAATAACCTCCGGTGTTTCTTCACCCCATAGGGTATCCAATACCTTTACTGTAGAAATCTGACCCTCGCTGCTATATGCATCCACCGCAGCTAGTTTTTCTACCTCACCAACTTTAACAATAACAAAGCTGTTAACATTATTTTCAAAAAGATCAATAAAGTTAAAAAATGCAATTCTGTCTGCGGCAACTGAACTATCTTGATCTATAATTGTAAAATTTTTAACAGGTAGACCCTTAACCTCGTTTGACAAGTCCGCCACATTAACCGGAGGTTGATTTGTAGTTGTTGTATCTTTATCCTCATCTATTATATTAGATATTTGATTGGGTGAATAAATCTGGGTATAGTACAAAGTTCCAGATAATAGCACGACAGCCGCAGCTGCTACACTCACAAAAGGCTTCCAGTTTAAAGCTTTTCTTTTATCCTTTGATGCTGCAACAATATTCTTTAGCATTCTTTCTTTTGCTTCGTTATTTGGTTCAATTTCATTATATAAATCTATAATCTTCTTATTCTTCATTTAAATCACTCCCTAATTTTGTTCGTAGGATATTACGTGCCTCATGTAAATAGTTTCGGATTGTAGATTGCGGTTTTGAAAGGATTTTTGAAATCTCTACACTTGTATATCCTTCATAATAATAAAGATAAACCACTGTCTTATATTTATCAGGCAAGCTCATCACAGCCTCAAGGGTATCATCATTTTTCGTATTATTGTCATCTTGAAGGTTTTGATAATCCTCCAGGTTTTCACGCTTTCTCCACCAATGTTTTAGATTATCCTTGCATAAATTGGCTGCTGTCCTAATTAACCATGCCTTCTCATGCTCTTCACTTTCATAGGAACCACCGAACTTCATCAATCGTATAAAGGTTTCTTGCACGATGTCCTCTGTATCAGAAGAATTCTTCATATAAGTGTAACAGATTCGATAAATAGTATTGACATGACGGGTATATATCTCCGCAATCTCTTTGTCCGTACGTGACAAAGGTTTCATCATCGTCTAACCTCCTTTCATTAATAATACGATTGGGAATGCCAAAGTGTCGGATCATTATGGATTTAAATAAATAATTAATTACAGAGTCAAAAGTCATTAGTATACTTTAATGATGAATATGCATATATATTTATTTTCACAGCTGAATCAGACTTTTGACTCTTAAATTAAAATTTTTGTTTAAATTTAAAAAGCAGAGAATTTTTTAAACTCTCTGCTCACCTACTATTCTTTGTAATTCTAAGACTTCTGCCTTAGATAGATTTTGATTATTTACATATTCCGTTAAGAAAGTGCTTAAGGAACCATTGTATAATTTATTTAACAGGACCTTTGTTTCAATTGCTTGAACAGTCTTTTTTGATATTGCTGCCTTACATAAGAAGCCTGGCTCCTCGCGTTTAATTGCACCTTTTTCAATTAAGCGCTTAATAACGGTATAGGTAGTATTCTTTTCCCAACCTATGTATTCTTTAATGATTTTTGAAATATCCTTTGCGGCCAATGCTTTATTGGACCACAATAATTC
>JAFACO010000190.1 GCA_023425485.1 Bacillota bacterium | reverse complement strand
ATGTGGCAAGGGTCTTTTTTAGGCTGATTAAGGGTTGATTATACTATAAAGGTTATTTAGAATAATTGACGAAATAAGCCATTCTAATTATAATAGGAAGAGGTTCTTTGAGTGAGATATAATTAATTATTAGATAGAGGGATAAGGAGATATTACCATGAGGTTGCGAAATATAAGGGGATCCAGAGAAACAGTTTCCGCTAATGACTATGTTGTAAATGAACCGGAAAAATGGAAGGGTAAATGGAGTACTCTATTTCAAAATGACCACCCTATTCATATAGAAATTGGTATGGGAAAAGGGAAATTTATTATGCAGCTTGCAAAAGCTAATCCAGATATTAATTATATAGGAATTGAAAAGTATTCCAGTGTACTTCTTCGAGCGTTAGAAAAACGTAATGAAGAAGAGCTTACTAATTTATATTTTATTCGATTTGATGCAGAGTATTTGAATGATATCTTTGAAGTAGATGAGATAGCAAGAATATATCTTAATTTTTCTGATCCCTGGCCGAAGGATCGTCACGCTAGAAGACGACTAACCTCTAAGGAATTCTTTAGCCGCTATAATAAGTGTTTAAAGAAAGAAGGGGAGGTAATGTTTAAAACGGATAATCGTTTATTATTTGATTTTTCACTGGAACAAGTAGAAGAGGCAGGATGGATTTTAAAGGATGTAACCTTTGACCTTCATCACAGTGAGTATATGGAGGGAAATTTTATGACCGAATATGAAGAACGTTTTTCTTCTATTGGAAATCCAATTCATAGGCTGGTTGCATATCGCATATAAATGCTAAGACAAACGCTGCAAATATATTTATTAATAAGACTGGTGCGAAATAGTCCGCTTCTTCATAGAATAATAAAAAGAGGCTGGAAGGTTAGAAAATGGGATATAATTGGAGAATAAAAGTGGCAAGGGCAACTGCTTGTAACCGTAAGCTTGATCGTAAATTAATGAGAATCAAGGCATCGTGGGACGAAGTTGAAGGCATTTTGAATAAGGTAGTAAAAAAGAAACGAAAATGTTAAAAGCACTTGTATATTAAGGAAGCTTGATGTAATATCAAGATATAGCACATAATAGAGGTAGTAAGTGATATACTAACTATAATAGATAAATAAGCAGAATGAAGGTTAAATTCATTCTACTTTTAATAAGAATGGAGGAATTAAAATGGCTTTTAAATTTACAGACGACAATTTTCAAAAAGAAGCATTAGAGTCGGACATTCCTGTATTGGTAGATTTCTATGCAGATTGGTGTGGACCTTGTAAGATGGTAGCTCCTATCGTAACAGAATTAGCTGGCGAATATGATGGAGTTATTAAAATAGGTAAGCTTAATGTCGATGAAGAACCAGAGACAGCAGGAAAGTATAGAGTAATGACAATCCCTACCTTACTTATCTTAAAAAATGGTTCAGTAGTAGATACCATTGTTGGAGCTGTTCCTAAAAAGGCTTTACAAGAGAAACTGGAAGCTCATAAATAATTGAGCTGATCTAAATAGTTTAAAGTCCATAATAAATATGGTTATATAGTAACCAATGATTAGGATGGACAAGTTAAAGAAAATTATTAGATAACCTATTTTTTAACATTGCTATTATGCTATGTATAAAAGTGTGTTGTTATGTATAATGGAGAAAATCTCTAAAGTGTAGTGATTTTCTCCATTATGCAGTAACTAAAAGGAATTAAGTGAAAAGTTAAACAAAGAAGAATAAATTTGGGTATTATTGGTATAAATCAACTAAATTGTAGTGATATAAAAATGGAAGAATATATATTTTTCAAAAAATTAAAAAAACACTTGCAATTCGATTTTGATTATTATATAATAACTCTTGCGTTCGGGAAATACGAATAAGCGCCTCTAGCTCAGTTGGTAGAGCACCTGACTCTTAATCAGGGTGTCCAGGGTTCGAGCCCCTGGAGGCGCACTATAAAGGTATCGGTTTTGTAGACATAGGAGCTACGGGGTCGGTGCTTTTTTTCGCGTATAAAGCAGAGACCTGCACAAAAAAGTCAGGGAGTTGCACGATAAGAGCTTGCTCTTGAGCGTGCAACACGCTGGCTTTTTGTATTGGCGAAGCCAACGCGACCGAGAGGCCGGAGGCATTGAGGTCGCGGTGCAGGTCTCGTATTTTTATAGTACAATAAAAATTATATATAATGTAATGATGAGGGTCAATTACCAAGAAATCTATAATATAAATGTTGAAATAAGTCTAAAATTTGGTAAGATTAAGTTATGTATAATCCGGCAAATAAGATATAAAATGAAAGTATTAATAACAAACTAATGAAAACAGGAGGAGAATGATGTATTGTACTAATTGTGGAAAAGAGTTAAAAAACGAGGTGGCTTTTTGCCCTGAATGCGGCACAGCACAGCAACGAACAACTCCACCTCCAGGTTCAACCTATGGAAACTATAATAATACTACGGCTAATCAACCGTATGTAAATTATATCCCATATAATACAATGTGCATAATTGGGTTAGTTGTGTCGGGAGTTTCGCTTCTGCTAAATTTCTTTGGTCTGGTAGGTCTTGCAGGAACTGTCTTGTCAGTGCTTGGTTTGATCAGTTGTAAAGAGAGAAACGAAAGAGGCAGGAACCTTGCAATAATTGGCATAGTAATTGGTGCGATTTCAATTTTCTACGGTTTTATAGTAATTGTAAGGTTAATGTAAGTATTAATAAATATAACAATATTTAAATGGTAGCGAACTAAAATTATTGTTCAAATTTCATTAACAAGAATTTCAAGGAAATTTCCTGCTTTCATATATAAGAATATGTAGCCCTAGCAACATTGTGAAACCAGCTTTTACTGTATTATTAAATAGGACATATATTGTTAAATTTAATTATAATGGGTAATGTAAAAGGATATTATTACGTTCACAAAGGGGGATTTGTCATGCTGATGTTTTGTAATCAATGTCAGGAGACTAGCAGAGGCGAAGGCTGTACAGAAGAAGGTGTATGTGGAAAAAGTGCTGAGTTAGCAGATTTACAGGATTTGTTAATATATACACTAAAGGGTATTTCAGAAGTAGTTGTGAAGAATCAGATTAATGTAAAAGAAATTCAACTTATAAACCACGAGGTTTTAAGCAGTCTTTTTATGACCATTACCAATGCTAATTTTGATGAAGGGATGATTACTAACAAAATTAAGCATATGCTTAATTTACGAAATGATTTACGCCAACCTATGCCCTTAACAGGTCTTCATGATGCAGCAACCTTTGAAGTGACCTCGGAGAATGAAATAACCTATAAAGCATCCGTTGTTGGTTGGGATATTATAAAAAACGATGACATAAGGTCACTTCGACAGTTAATTACTTATGGACTTAAGGGAATGGCTGCATATGCGCATCACGCGTTGAACCTTGGAAAAGAAAATTTTGATATTTATACCTTTGTATATGAAGCATTATCGGCAACCATAGACGATAATCTTTCTGTAGATGATCTTGTAGTCCTTGCATTAAAAACAGGCCAGCTTGGCGTGACAGTAATGGAACTGCTAGACAATGCGAACACATCAAAATACGGAAATCCCGAAATTACCAGCGTAAACATTGGTGTGAAAAACAACCCTGGAATTCTTATATCTGGACATGATCTTACAGACTTAGAGCAACTTCTGGAGCAAACAAAGGATACGGGGATTGACGTGTATACCCACAGCGAAATGCTGCCGGCACATTATTATCCAGCCTTTAAAAAGTATAACAATTTAGTTGGGAACTATGGAAATGCATGGTGGAAACAAGAAACAGAATTTGTATCCTTTAATGGTCCAATTCTTTTTACCACCAATTGTATTGTACCACCAATTAGTGAGCAGGTGAGGTCCAGGATTTTTACTACTGGTGCTACAGGATATCCGGAATGTGTTCATATTGAAGCAGATGTAAATGGACACAAAGACTTTTCCGAAATAATAGCTCTTGCGAAAACACAGAAATCTCCTGAGGAGCTAGAGACAGGGACAATCGTTGGTGGATTTGCACATGAGCAAGTTTTTGCTTTGGCAGACAAAGTCATAGATGCAGTTAAAACAGGTGCTATCAAAAAGTTCTTTGTTATGGCAGGTTGTGATGGACGAATGGAATCTAGAGACTATTACACAGAGTTTGCAAAAAAACTGCCCAGCGATACGATCATACTAACAGCTGGATGTGCAAAATACCGCTATAACAAGTTGAAATTAGGTGATATTGGAGGAATACCAAGAGTACTGGATGCAGGTCAATGTAATGATTCCTATTCCCTCGTATTAATTGCGCTAAAGCTAAAGGAAGTCTTTGGTTTAGCAGATGTAAATGAGCTGCCAATTATATATAATATTTCGTGGTATGAGCAGAAGGCTGTCATAGTCCTCTTATCACTTCTATATTTGGGTGTAAAGAATATCCATCTTGGACCAACTCTCCCTGCTTTTCTATCTCCTAATGTAGTAAAACTAATTGTTGAGACATTTGGAATTTCGGGTATAGGTACGGTGGAGGAGGATATAAAGATGTTTATGAATAAAAGGTGATGACAATAGAGACAAAAGAGTGTCCTAATCATATCTATATAGTAAATATTGTAAGACTTGATTTATGTGTATTATAAAGAGTATTACTTAATAAGCCAGCAAGTAAATGACAAGAGTTTCTCTTGAAAGTATGACTTGCTGGTTTTTGTCTGTATGGGCAACTGAGGTAGTGATTTAATAAAAGGTATTAATAAATAGAAAATTGTGTTGAATTTTTATAAATAAATGATGTAAAATAAGTAGTGCGTTTGGACCCAGTACATGAACTACATACTAGAAAGAAGGAAGAATAATTTTGAATGCGACAAAAGAATTAGAATCAAAAAGTATAGGTAAACTGCTCTACCAGCTTTCCTTACCAGCGGTTATCGGAATGCTTGTTAATGCTTTATATAGCGTTGTTGACAGAATATTTATTGGAAGAGGTGTTGGCTCATTAGCCTTATCAGGAGTTGCCGTAACCTTTCCAATAACAAATATTATTATGGCGGTGGGCATGCTTGTTGGTATAGGAGCTGCTACGGTTGTATCCATTAAGCTGGGACAGAGAAAAAATGAAGAGGCTGAGCAAATTATAGGCAATGCATTTATTCTTACTCTGATTTTTACGACAATAATAACAATACTGGGACTAGTTTTCCTTCACCCATTACTTAAGGTATTAGGTGCAAGTGATGAGACAATGCCATATGCAAAGACATTTGCTACCATATTACTTTCTGGAGCACTATTACAGAACATTGGTTTTGGACTTAATCCAATAATACGCTCCCAAGGGGATGCCAAAACAGCAATGAAAACAATGCTGATTGGGGCAATTTTAAATACAATTTTAAACCCAATCTTTATCTTTGTATTTAAGATGGGCGTAGCTGGTTCAGCTCTTGCAACACTAATTTCACAGGCTGTTTGCTCTATATGGGTAGTTTATTATCTTTCCTTTAAAAGCATTATAAAGCTAAAGAAACAGCATATGAAGCTACAACTTCCTATTATCAGAGAAATTACGTCAATTGGTGTTTCTCCGTTTATTATGCAAGTATCAGCAAGCTTAGTTACCATTGTAATTAATAAGAGCTTGCTAAAATACGGTGGAGATCTTGCTGTTGGTGCTTATGCCTTAATTTCTTCTATTGCAATGTTAACTCTTATGCCTGCTTTTGGTATTAACCAGGGCGCGCAACCCATTATTGGATATAATTTTGGAGCAGGAAACATTTCGCGTGTTAAGAAGGCCTTGTATTACTCTATAATTGTTAACACCTGTATTACAGCCTTTGGATGGCTTATGATTGAACTATTCCCTGTTTCCATTATTCGAATTTTTAACGGGGATGATACAGAATTAATTCGTTTGGCTTCTGACGGTCTTCGGATATACCTTTTGGCAATCTTTACAGTAGGTGCTCAATCAGCTTGTATTAACTATTTTCAGTCGGTGGGAAAAGCACTTATATCAATGATTTTAAGTTTATTGCGTCAGGTTATTATACTAATTCCGTTGGTGCTAATTCTTCCACATTATCTAGAACTTAATGGAGTCTGGGCAGCAGGAGCGATATCAGATACAGCAGCCACCATAATAACAGCTGTAATGATGTTTATAGAGTTAAGAAAGCTGAAAAGCAAATTGGTTTTTAAAGCATTATAAATGATATAGAAATGGAGCTTTAAACTAAGCAATGGTTTGCACCTCGTCAATTAGACAATGCTTATGGTTAAAGCTCCATTTTTGGTATAAAGTAGTCAAATTCTTAAATGATTATTTTATTAATACCGGGATAAAAGTTGTTTTTATCATTTTTTTATTATCTCTACTGCGTCTACGTTATACTGTCCAGAAAGTACAGTAATCTTAACCTTATGACTTCCACTTTTCAAATTATAATTATAGTAGGAAACTCCTCTGTCATTAACCTTAGAAGTCAGAAAGCCTTTTTCTATCACTACTCCATCCACTTCTACTTTAATCTTTACTCCACTTGTAACTGCACCTATAATTGCAAAGCCTTCACCTTCATAATTAAAACTAAATGAGGAGCCTTTTGTACCGGTTGCTAAGGTTCGATTATAATTTTTAAAACTGCTCATGGTATTATGTTCCCAGGCACCCTTATAGATAATTGGAGCATCCGTATTATCAAGGCGAGTGGAATAAGAGGTAGTACCCTTAATTGCCTCAACTTTAAGATTATCAAAATAATTGGTATTAAATTCACTATATAGAGCTGCACGGCCGGATGCCAATATACCTTGGTCATCTGTGTAGGTGATTACTTTTTTACTATTAATATAACAGGTGATAACATTTTTATTAACTATGATTTTTAACTTATACCATTTTGTTTTATCAAAATTCTTAAGTGGTGAGGATGAGGTAAATAAGATTTTGCTCTCCCTATTAAGAGTATAAGTGCCGTCTTCATAAAGTTGGAACCAATATCCGCTTTTACCGATATTAGCAAGATTATATCTTGCTCCTACACCAACATAATTTACTTTTTTATTACCAGTAGTCTTAGAGCTAAACAAAACATCAGCACTAACGCTGTAATTCGTCCAATTGTCATCTCCTAACGTAGTGACCGGATTAGGAGTGTAACCCCATTCAGTGGGTTTTATGTCATATGTAATCTTTTGTTGTAACACCTGGTTTCCTTTTAAATTAACAACTTCAAAGGCTCCACCTTGATCTGTAGTATATCTTGGAGCATAGCCTCTGTCAGCAAGATAGTTCTTATCATAATTCTTGTACTCATAGTCATCCGTATAAGGAAGCTTTAAAGTTTCAGAAGTTGTTTTAATATCATAAATTTGTTCTTCTTTTTGAAGTGTTGTGAGAGTAACCAAGGAGTAGGGTTTGATTTCCACTTGATAAGTTACACCTTTGCCCTTAAGTGTAGGAGTTATGGTATTAATCTTTTTTAAATAGTTTTGATAATAGTTGGTATCATTATCCGGTCCTCTGGTTTCCCAAACATCTACTGGAGATTTACTCTTCGTAAGATTAGATACATTAATGGTATATTGTAATGTCTTTGCAGTATTGTTTGCGATAATAACACTATAATCACCGGTCTTTTGATCAGCCAAAGTTAAATAATTGTAGGTGGAATCAACAATGGCATGTCCGTCACCTCCAGCTTTTCCATCACCAGCACAAGCACCATCAATATACTGCCAGCCAGGATTTGAAAATTTGGTAAAATGAAGGGTCATATAAAAACCAGCATCAAGAGTATAATGGCCTGACCAAGGTTCAATAGCTGTAATTAATTGCTTAGGGAAATAGGTTGCACCGCTGTAATAGGAGGCAACAGCTGGTTGAAACTCGTATAGATTCATTAGGCCTTCAGGATACATAGTTATAATTCTTGTGGCTATATCCAACATACCATTAACTCCACTAATACCTGTACCAGTTCCATCATAGCGATAAGTACCTTCGGAGTAGTTCATTGGTGCACTACCTTCACTAAACCAGATTTCTTTACCATACTGTTTACATACCTTCTGAGCATTGTCTGAGGACCAGGAGGTGTAATGAGAAGAAATAACATCGACTGCCTTCATTAGATCTTTGTTTTTCAACATCAAATCAGCAATATTCCAGCCACCAACTTCATCTGCGGCTACAATTTTGATTTTGCTATAGTCATATGGACTGTTCTTCTCTGCTTTAAGAGATTTTGAAAGATAAATAATCCAGTCGGCTTCAATAAACTTCTCATTACGATTAGCACTAACAAAATTAAATTTAAGCCCGTAGGTTTTGTAAGCAGCATCGAGGGTTTCCTTATACCATTTATATCGAGCAGCATATTTGTCCTTTGCCTGGGTAACCCACAAAGGTTCACTCCACCAAATCATGTCCAGTGTAATATCTGGATTAATTGTTAGTGCATCGGCTGCCAGTATGAAACCTGCACCTCGGGTAACATCTGCAACTTCTTTTTCTGTTCTTTTTATTGAGGGTTCTGTTCCTGAAGAGGAATTAACATCTGAGCCCATTTCAATTTTGATATGGCTTAGTCCCATACCAGTTTCCTTGTTGAATAGATAATTCATTATTTCCCAGTATGCCTCTGGGTTTTCATCCTTATAATCCAGAAGCAGACGTGAGGAGCCATTAGCAGAAACCATGCCAAGTCCTCTGTAACTATTTTGTGCTGTGGTGTTTGCGTTCTTCCCGTTAATTGTTATGGATTTACTATTGCTTTCTGCTTTGGAATAAATCGATGAAACTGATAATGCTCCAATAAAAAGCAGTAATGCTGGTACAACCAATAAAATACGTTTCATTTTCATATAAAAACCTCCCTTTCTTAATGCCTACAATAACCCTTCCCATTAGGGCTCGGATAAATTAATTATAAAGTAGGTTCTAATTTATGTCCCCTAGGAAAGCTGGTTTGAATTATGCATAATTTGCTTTTTCTATTTGTTTAGTTTCTATACTTAGTGTAGAATATAAGAATGGAGTAGGGGTTACATAGTTTGTAGGGAGAAGTTTGGGGAGGTTTTTACAATATGATAGTTGTAGAAAATGCAGATTTTTATAAAGGGCCTTTGAATTCAGAGGAACACTTCCATTCTTGTTGCGAGATTTTTTATTTAAAGAAAGGAAGAATTCTATTGAATATAGAAGGAAAGGAGTATGAACCAGCAGTGAATTCGGTTCATATTATAAGTCCAATGGAAAGACATAGTGTTACCTGCTTAAGCGATGAGTATGAGCGTTATATAATTTTTATGAATCCAGATAATTATGAGGTTTACTGTAATAATCAAATGTTAGCTGGTATATTAAAAAACCGACCAGCAGATTATAAGCATATTTTTTATTCTAATACACAGGATTTTGAGTCAATTTTTCAAAACTGTGCCAAAGAGTACAAAGAATATAAGGATTGTCAATTCTCCAATCTAAAAATGTCTAATTGTATTGCTGAGCTTCTTATTATGATTTATAGGAGTGCACCAGAACGATTTACTCAACCTGCGGGTAAAGTGGAGATTGCAAAAGTACAAAAGTATATTGATGATAATTATAATAAAAAGATTAAAGTTGCGGAGATTGCTGAAATGTTCTATATAAATCAGTATTATTTATCCCATGTTTTTCGCTCCTATACGGGTTATAGCCCTAAACAATATTTGTCAAAGATTCGTTTGATTCATGTTCGTCAACTTTTAGTTAAAACAGACCTAACAATTGCAGAGATTGCTGAAAAAACTGGATATGAGACCATTAATGATTTATCACGTCAGTTTAAAAATAAATTTAGAATGTCCCCAACTGAATTTAAAAAAAATCATTATAGTAACTTGTATCATTAAATATATTTAACATAAAGAAGATAAATAGGATGGAGCTGTTTATAGAAAAGCAATTTAAAATCCTCGCTAAACATAAGCTAATCAAGTGGTATTTTCTCGATTTGATATTGTGAAATTATAACTAACCATAATTGTGGATTGTAAATAGTAATATTCCAAATTCCAGTTCCCAGCAGATCATGAATTGTTACCAATTCCAATAGTGAATTGATACTTCTAGCGTCAATAAACCAAACAATGTGGTTAATAGCTTGGTGATTCGTCATCATGCTATAAGTAAAATAGGGTGTTTGAGATTTCTCATCAAACTGAATAATAGCTCCTACATTTCGTGCCAATTCAATAGCTCTTTCAACTGTCAGCGAAGTAACACTGGAGACTCCAGCGGAATAAGGTAGTTCCCAGTCATATCCAATGGTAGCTAATCCAATTATTATTTTATCTGGTGGTATTGATCCTAATAAATAATTCAAATAAACGTTAATGTTATAAATAGAACTTATAGGGGAGGGAGGATTGGTGCTCCTTGCCCATTCATAGTTCATAAAAATGATATTGTGTGATATCTGATTTAACAGGGAATAATCTGCTCGTTCGTATCGTACTTCATCACCTGCTTCTGTAATATTTGGATTAATAATAGCAAACACCAAAAAACCTTCTGCTTTTAATCTAGTGGATAATTTCATAAAATAGTTTTCGTATAATTTAAAATTTGAAACACTAATATACTCTAAGGAAATATTAACCCCATAATAACCTTTTGTCCTTAAAATGATAAGAATGTTATCAATTTGTCTGTTCTGGAACTCCTCATTTAATAAAAGATCAAAAGCTGTCCTTATATTAGCTTCCCCTTGAACAGTTAATGTTGTTAGTAACATAAGAG
>JAFACO010000579.1 GCA_023425485.1 Bacillota bacterium | reverse complement strand
AGGTTACATAGTAGAGATGTAAATTTCCTATGGCATTGTAAATGGTTATCAGAGTCATGAAGAAAGAACTTGTAGAAAATGCAAGATTATACCAAGAAAGGTATGGTATTAGTATGAAACATTATGTGATTACAATTGCAAGAGGATATGGAAGTGGCGGAAGAACGATTGGTAAGATGCTTTCAGAAGAACTCGGTATTCCTTATTATGATAGGGATCTTCTACGTTTCGCCTCGGATGACAGTGGTATTAACGAACAGTTATTTGCGAAAGTAGATGAAAAGTTAAAGAAAAGTCTGTTGTTTCGTATAGCAAGCAATGTTTATAAGGGTGAATTAATTCCGCCGGATAGTGATGACTTTGTTTCCAACGATAATCTTTTTAACTACCAAGCAAAGATTATTAAAGAATTAGCAGAAAATGAAACCTGTATCATCATTGGTCGTTGTGCAGATTTTATACTAAAAGATAATCCAAACGTAGTTCGTGTATTTGTTCATGCTCCCCTGGAGGACTGTGTAAAAACGCTGAAGGATATGTTCGGGAAACCAGAAAAAGAGCTGGAGAAACAGATCGCTTCCATTGATAAGCATAGAGCCGAATACTATAAGTATTATACAGGGCGTAATTGGGAAGATGCTAAGAATTATGATTTGTGTCTGAACAGCAGCAATCTTGGATTTCAAAAATGTGTGGATATTGTAAAATCCTATTTGGATATACGTGCAAGATAATAATAAAAAATGTAAAAATACATTGTATAAATGAGTTGATTTATACAATGTATTTTTTTGTGCATCTTAGTGCTGCGTTCTAAAAAATAGACAAATTAGAGATACTAATGTGTTAAATATCTACAATGTATATATTTGTAGATAAAAGGTGCATATTGGGTATTTGTTATTATTGTATAGTATGTGGGTAATATATAAGAAAGAATCAGACAATTAGTATAGAAATATAGGTCAAATGGTTCAAAAAAGCATGGTAGGATTGCATAAAAATGACCACTATAATAATAGTATCTTTTGGTATAATTACAACCCCAGGCCAGAAGAAAAATTATTAGGGAGGTTATTTATGAAGCAAAAAAGGATTTTATCAATTGCTTTGGCGTTACTTATGTTTTTCACATCGCTAGGAATTACGCCACCGCAGCAGGCAATGGCAGAGACCACAACAACAACGACTACTGCCACACCAATTTCGTCTATTAAGTATGATTTTTCAGTTACTGGAATTAATGACGAAACAAGTCTGACATTTAAGTATATGACGTCAGCGAGTTGGACGGAAGGGAGTACCAATTTAGCACTTAATGGTGACGGAGACTACTCTATAACTATTACCACAAGTAATGTTGCAGGTATGAGAAATATGGGGTATTTTACAACAATTGAAAATAGTGAGATTGTGGCGACCCTAACTAAGATAACAGTGAATGGTACATATGAACTTAATTACACAAAAGCAACAATTGTTGGGTCGTCCACAGATAATGGATTAGCTAATATTTGGGATAGTACAGCACTTGGTGCAAAGATAGCGGAAGGAGCTAATGGATATGTTGAGCGAAATGCACTGGCATCTTCCCAATCTACAGCAGCATTCGTTTTTAATGTTGTTACTCAGACTGTAATAGAGGATGAGCCTGAGGTTCCAAGAATAATTACATATCCTGAACAGGGATTAATTGAAACTAACCTACTTACAGCAGCAGGAGATGTTCTTGTTTCCAACAGTTCAAATCATGTGACAGATTCCTATTCAGGTTATATTCAGTCAAATACGGATTCTACAATTCCAACAGGCAAGTACTTAATGATAACCTTTGCTATGGAAGAGCAAGTTCCAGCTAATACAGAACTTTTTAATGTTCAAGCAATTGACACTTCATTAGGCAGTGCAGATAATAAGATTACGTTCGCAGACGTGCAGTATGACAGTGCAACCAATACTTATGCAGCATTTGTATCTGTTGCTGCAGTTAAGAGCTCCTTGACCACCGGAATTCCATTAAAGGGAATATATTTATCGTTCTGTCAGGCTGAACCTGTGATTACATTAATCGGATATTCCCAGCTCAGCGAGCCAGAGGTTATATCACCAAGTAATCCAAAGACATTAATTACTATTACAGAGGCGGATTTGGCAGCTGCAGGTATTTCTGGCTGGGCAGCGGCTACTAAAGTAACAGCTTATGTGAAAATTACCAGTGGTGACAGCAATTCACTTTTGAATGGTATTGTCAGAATGGGTGATGATGATGCCAATGGGGTTCCTCTTGGTAAAGCTTCCAGCAAGTATCTAGTGGGAAGAACAAATACCTCTGGAAAAACAGGGAATGTAATTCAGGATAATATTATAGGTAAAGCTGGAACTGGTAACTATGCGTTCCAGGAGTTTACCATGAATCTGGTTGATTCTAGTGGTGCTGCATTACCTGCTGGATCAAATAGTTATTTTACACTTTCTATTACAGCTATGTCACCAAATACCAATTGCGTGTTGCTTGGTCTTAAATTTGGTAATGGAAAGGTGTATCCGGCTGGATTTACTGTTCCAACACTTGAAAGTACAACACTAGATCCGGTTATTGTAAGTACTGTTGAAAAGGATGGACTGAAGCTTACGCTGGATTACTGTGATAAAATGACTTCTACAAAATATACCTCGGAATCTTGGGCAGCTCTTCAAGCAGCAATTACAACTGCAAAGGCTGTATATAATAAAGCAGGTGTATCAGAAGCAGAATGTAAAGCAGCACGAGCTGCCTTAGAGGATGTTAAGACAGATATGAACTTTGTCTTATCTACCGATGCAAGTAATCCACAATCTTTTAGATTTGTAAACAGCAATGATATCGTTTACGAAATGGGCGCTGGTATTAATTTAGGTAACACCCTGGATGGTCACGCTGGTTTCGTACCTTCAGAGACAGCATGGCAGAATGTAGTTACGACAAAAGAGTACATTAAGGCGCTTCATGATGCAGGTTTTAATACGGTACGTATTCCGGTAACCTGGGGTACGATGATAGATACAACAAACGGATATAAGATCAATCAAAAATGGATTAGCCGTGTTCAGGATATTGTTGATTATTGTGTATCACAAGATATGTATGCAATCATAAACATTCATCATGATGGTGCGGAGCAGTCAGGTTGGCTTAGAGTCGCAGCCACAGACATTGACTCTGTATATGAGCAGTTTGAATATGTATGGAGAAATATTGCGACTTATTTTAAAGATTATGATGAACATTTAATTTTTGAGTCAATGAATGAAATTTCCATCATGGAGGGAGATAATAAGAATAGCGCAGATGCAATTGCACTAGATACTCCAATAATCATGAATTTAAATCAGATATTTGTAAATGTAGTTCGTTCTACAGGATCAAATAATTCGTTCCGTTGGCTTGCCTTTGTTTCACACTATGCGAATGGAGGTACACAGAGTGGATTTACTGCACCAACGGATTCTGTAAATCGATTAATGTTTGCCGCTCATATTTACAAGGCTTCCACCAATGTATCCTGGACCTATGATCAGGTATATGATATGGTAAGCTCTTTAAAGAGTATGGCAAATAAGTGGAAAGTTCCTATGTTCTTAGGTGAATATGGTACAAGAAATTATGTGCAGTCAGGAACGGCAACGGGCTATAATGATGTAGCAAGAGCATATTTTAGTGAGATAGTACATAAAGCCTGCCAGGTTGCGGGTGTTGTTCCGGTTGTATGGGATCAGGGATATAACGATGCTGTTCCCATAAGAAGTGTAACAGGAATTTATACTTACTGGGATAGAGCAAACAGAGTACCATTGTATCAAAATATTATTGATGCTATGATGAGAGGGACTATGCTTCCGCCATCCTCAAAGAATTTAAGTTACAATTTTACAGATATAACATCAGGTGTAGCTGTTACACCAATTTCGGAATTATCAATTAATAAAACAGATGTATCAATGAATATAGGTACAGATGTAACACTTATTACCACAATTGAACCAAGCAATACCAATGATGTTGTATTATGGAGTACGGATGATGATAGTATTGCAACTGTATATAGAGGTATTGTGCAAGCAAAGGGAATTGGAACTACAACAATTCATGCTTTTTCCCAAAGCGGGTCTATTTCTAGAGATATTACAATTACCGTAAATAGTGTTAAAGTTAGCACGTCACCAACAACTATCTCAACTGCTGCAGATACCTATGAGTTAATGAAAGGAGATAACGCTTCTTTAGGTGTCTCTCTGACTCCAGCTGCTTCAACAGCAAGCCTAACATATATATCAAGTAATCCGAACATTGTGACAGTAAACGAGTTAGGTAAGTTGGTTGGTATTAATTTAGGTACTACATTTGTTATTATTACCTCTTCCGACGGTGCTACAAAGGTTGTTACCGTTAAGGTAATTAGCAGATACTCGAATCCATCCCTTAAACTTGCATTAAATGTATTATACAGTGATAGCGCTCATAAATACTATGGTGTCGAGATGGGATCGCCGATTACTGTACACGATAATGGACAGTATACGGTTAGTTTTGATCTTGCTTCTCAGCTTTCAGCAGCGGGAAAAGCGGCAGGTATTACAGAAATTAATAAATTGACAGCACTATATATTAAAGATTATGAGGTATCTATTGGATCGGAAAAGACCTCTCCTGTAACAAATGCTGAAATCCGTTATGATAAGGTCACAGTAAATGGCCAAGATTTAACTATAAAAAACAGTGACTTTAAATCAGTAGTCTCATCTGGTGGTGTATTTGATACAGGCGGCCCCTTGAATGGCTATGATGGCAATGCAGTTAATGAAGCGTCAACGACCAAAAATGTTGTAAGTTTTACCGGTATTACGAGCCCAACAACAGTTTCTGTAACTTTTACAATACAAAATATTAACTTTGTTCATGAAGTGCCATATAAGGAAAATGAAGCAACAGAAATGGTTGCAATATCTGACACAGATATTACTCTTGATGAGGTAGGGGTATCAAGTGTAATCACTGTAGGAATGACACCTTTTGATACAGATTCGTTTGTTTCTTTTATATCCTCTGATAAATCAGTTATTATTGTTAATAGTACAGCCTTAGCTGCGGGAGTGGATGGAACTGTATCAACAACCATTAAAGCAATGGGTAAGGGGAGTGCTACAATAACAGCAATAACAGAGAATGGTTTGGTAAAGGTATTCAATATAACAGTTGGTAAAAAGGACTCGACTAATCCGACAAACCCAGAGAACCCAACTAATCCCGCAACACCTACACCTA
>JAFACO010000144.1 GCA_023425485.1 Bacillota bacterium | reverse complement strand
GGTATGGATCGTGTTACCCGGTTTAACGTCATAGCCATGTCTGGAAAGGCAGTTGAAGTATGTGGAGATGTGGATACGATGATTCTTGACAAAACCGGCACCATTACCTATGGAAATCGTATGGCTGCTAAATTTATACCGGTGGGAAATGCCAGTGAACAGGAGTTAATCCGATATGCTGTAATTAGTTCCTTAAAAGATGACACACCAGAAGGAAAATCCGTAGTTTCATTAGGAGAACGACTTACTGGAAAACATCAGGATATCATAAAGGGAATGGAGTCCATTGATTTCACAGCCCAAACGAAAATGAGCGGTGTAAATCTTCCGGATGGAACCAAGCTTCGAAAAGGCGCTTCCGAAGCAATACAGAAATATGTTCAGGAACTTGGAGACTCTATACCAAACAATTTAATATTGGAAGTAAATGAAGTTGCCAGGTTAGGAGGAACACCCTTAGTAGTCTGCATTAATCAACGTATATTAGGTGTAATATATCTGAAAGATACCATCAAGGAAGGTTTGGTGGAGCGTTTTGCCAGGCTGAGAGAAATCGGTATCAAAACCATTATGTGTACCGGAGATAATCCGTTGACTGCAGCTACCATAGCACAAGAAGCCGGAGTAGATAGTTTTATTGCAGAATGCAAACCGGAAGATAAAATAGAAGCAATAAAAGCAGAGCAGGCAAAAGGTAAGATTGTTGCTATGACAGGAGATGGTACGAATGATGCCCCTGCTCTTGCCCAAGCAAATGTTGGTATCGCAATGAATAGCGGTACTACAGCCGCTAAAGAAGCTGCAAACATGGTGGATTTGGACTCAGACCCAACTAAAATTCTTGATGTGGTTGAAATTGGAAAGCAGTTATTAATTACAAGGGGCTCCCTAACAACCTTTAGTATTGCTAATGATGTTGCTAAGTATTTTGCAATCATTCCGGCAATGTTTATGGGAGTTATACCGCAGATGCAGGTACTAAATATTATGGATTTGTCTACCTCCTATAGTGCCATATTATCTGCCTTAATATTTAATGCTATTATTATTCCTATTCTAATACCTCTAGCCATGAGAGGTGTTAAATATAGACCGATGCGAGCGGAAAAAATGCTATCCCGTAATATGTTGATTTATGGAGTTGGAGGAGTAATTGCACCATTTATTGGTATCAAGCTTATCGATCTTCTTATATCACCAATTTTGAGCACACTGGGATTGTAGAGGTAATTGGTTGTAAAGGGGGAGTATCATGAATAGCATTTTAGCCAATATCGGAATATTAGCAATTGCATTTGTAATTGTTTACAGTTACGGTAAGCTATTGGATTATTACGATTTGAAACGTCCTAGCGAACTTTTAAGTGATAACATTTATCTTGCCGCAAAAAAGTTTGCCGAAGGAGCATCCCAGGAGGAAGTTAAGACGATTCTGACAGGTGGTGATGAAATAGAGGAGGAAGCTGCAAATAAGATAATCGAGCAGTCCTTTCCTCATAGAAAGAATAAGGATGGAGGGTACCGTGCATTTATTAAATCGGCGAACCTGGTTTTAAGGGGAGAGAGTATGGCTTTTCATCGCTAAATACATTGAAAGATTATGAAATGTGATAAATGTTTTTATTAAGATTTGTGAAATAAAATACTAGGAGGTTGTTAAAATGAGTGCATTTCTAAAAGGTATAAAGAAACCATTTTTAATTAGTTTAGTGCTACTTATAATCTGCGGTGTCGGTTATCCATTGTTACTAACAGGAATCAGTCAATTGATTTTCCCCAAACAGGCAAATGGCAGTTTGATATCTGTAGAAGGTAAAACAGTAGGTTCAGAGCTGATTGGGCAGGATTTTTCAGAGGCTTGGTATATGAAAAGTCGCCCTTCGGCAGTAAATTATAACACCTACTCCAAAGAGGATATAGAAAATGGTAATTATGCAGGTGTTGGTTCAGGTTCAAAAAACTATGCACCTACGAATCCTGAATTAGTGAAACGAGTAGAAGCGGATCTTGCTGAGTTTCTTGCTGCTAATCCCAATGTAAGTAAAGAAGATATTCCTACGGACTTATTAACTGCATCCGGCTCTGGACTTGATCCACATATAAGTACGAGGTCAGCAGAAGTACAGATTCCTGCTCTAGTTCTTGCAACTGGTTTGTCCCAAGAAAAACTGGAGGATATCGTGAAGAATAATACGCAGGGTAGATTTCTTGGAGTATTTGGGGATGAAACTGTTAATGTGTTAATGGTTAATTTAGAAATTGCAAAAGAAATGAATTTTATAGGAAATAAAACTGAATAAAATATTTAATGCACCAGTATGGAGATATTGATATTATTTCTCTATACTGGTGCATTTTTTATATAATAGGAAATTCTTCGGAATTTCCTAGTGTCCATCGCACACTTTTGTTCTAGCTATAGTTTGATTACATAGGATTACAGTATTCGCCCTGGTGATATATACATAGCTAAATTAGCGCTGGACACGTCCGGAAGCATCACCGCCCGCAAGAGCCAGTACTTCTTCTACAGACACCTGATTAAAATCACCCTCAATACTATGCTTTAAACAGCTTGCAGCAACGGCGAATTCAATTGAAGCTTGTGAATCAAAGTTGTTGAGAATGGAGTGAATCAAACCTCCTCCGAAGGAATCACCACCGCCCACACGGTCAACAATATGCATGAGATACTGCTTACTGAAATAAAATTTATTTCCGTCATATAACATTCCTGACCAGTTGTTATCATTAGCTGATAAGGATTCTCTTAAGGTAATTGCTACCTTTTGAAAGCCAAACTGATCTACTAATCTCTTGGCTACCTCTTTGTAGCCCTCATGATTGACTTTACCAGTCGTAACATCGGTATCCGTTGCTTTGATTCCAAATACATCGCTGGCATCTTCTTCGTTGGCAATGCACACATCTACATAGTTACAGAGTTCACTCATAACCCTGCCAGCTTTTTCTTTGGACCATAGTTTTTTTCTGTAATTTAAATCACAGCTTATGGTAATACCCTTTTCCTTTGCAATTTTACAGGCTGTAAGGCAAATCTCTGCAACATTATCTCCGAGGGCTGGGGTTATTCCGGTAAAGTGGAACCAGTCAGCATCCTGAAAGATGAGCTCCCAATCAAAATCAGCAGAAGTAGCAGTTGAAATTGAGGAAGCAGCACGATCATATATTACTTTTGAAGCTCTTTGGCTAGCTCCTTTTTCTAGAAAATAGATTCCGACACGTTCCCCGCCACGAGCTATATGTGTGGTATCGACGCCGTAACGTCGTAAGGAATTAATAGCTGCCTGACCAATTTCATGCTTTGGAAGTTTAGTAACAAATGCTGCATTATGACCGAAGTTGGCAAGCGAGACAGCAACATTTGCTTCTCCGCCGCCAAAGGTTGCTCTGTATTGTTCTGCCTGAACAAAACGATAGTAGCCCTCCGGTGCAAGTCTTAACATAATCTCACCAAAAGTGATAATTTTTTTTGACATGGATTGTCCTCCTTATATAATAAGAAATTAAATTTAAAATTTAATAGAGTGTTATATTAATGGTAAGGGTTATTTGTATACTGTAACCAAATTATAACTTAACTTTTAAAGAGCCTTACTTTTGAAGTAAGTGGATCGCAAATCCACCATATTCATCAACTAGGTACACGGCTTTCAGGTTGTTCTTCTCATCATATTTTGCTGTGCTCCTATCAAAACTAAGACCACGCATTTCCAGATGATAGATGGCACGATGGATGTAGTTGGTTTGAATAGCAATATGTCCATGGGTGCCTAAGTAAGGTGATTTCATAATTTCAATGGCGCTTCCGATGAAGATGGAACTATTACCGACCTTTGATTTATAGCCCAGTATGTTTTCAAGTGTAGAAGCCAAAGTACCAGCTTCTGTTTCCTCCCTTGCGTTAATACCAATATGAGCCAGATCAAAACCAAGCATTGAGCTTACGGCTTCCTTTGTTAAGGTAGTAATACCTTCAAAATTCCCCTCCCTAATCAAATCATTATTTACCATCCAGCTACCGCCGCAGGCAATTATTTTATTAAAGTCCAGATATGTAGTAAGGTTTTTAGCAGTGATGCCACCGGTAGGCATGAATTTAACTTTATTATAGGGTGCTGCTAAAGCTTTAATCATAGAAAGTCCCCCACTGGCTTCAGCAGGAAAGAATTTAACAACTTCCAGCCCGCATTCTAAGGCTTGTTCAATATCACTTGGGTTGGTACAGCCTGGAACTATTGTAATACTATTATCTACACAATATTTTACTACTTTTGGATTTAAACCGGGGCTAACAATAAATTTTGCACCAGCACCTATTGCGCGATTCACCTGTTCAATAGTTAGAACAGTACCTGCACCTACTAACATATCTGGATATAATTTCGTTATGCTTCGAATGGATTCTTCAGCAGCTTCGGTTCGAAAGGTTATTTCTGCACAGGGAAGTCCACCGTCACAAAGGGCTTTCGCAAGTGGTGCGGCATCTTCAACTTTATCAAGTGCAATGACCGGTACAATGCCTAACTTAGAGATAGTTTCTAAAATTACGTTCATGGTTTCCTCCTATAGTTTCATATAATGGAACTAAGTTTCACAATAAGATACTTAAAGTATATGGTTAATGCAACTTTCTGTCAAGAAGTTTTCAGCTTGCAATATGTGGTGAGGGAATATTTACTGCAGGAAGATTGAAATTTACTTCAGATACTGTTAAACTATTTTTGTTTCTAAAAAGATATTTACGGAAAGGTAACTCTGATGCCAATGGAAATGGATAATACAATTAAAAATCCGGTACAGTCTGCGGAACGAATATTTGGAGTTTTAGAAGCCCTTGCTGAAACTGGACCGATTGGCCTTGTTGAATTAAGTGTTAAGCTGGGTTTGCATAAGAGCACGGCCCATAGATTACTTTTGTCCCTAATTTGCATGGGGTATGCCATACAGGAAACAGAGACGGGGAAGTATAAACTTACCTTTAAAGTAGTTGAATTATCAGAGAAAATATTATCAAAAGTGGATATTGTTTCGTTGGTTCACCCTTTGCTGGCGGAACTGGCTAATGAGGTAAGAGAAACGGTTCATTTTGTTCAGAGAAGAGGAACAGAAGTTTTTTATTTGGACAAGGTATCACCCTTATACCCGCAGGAAAGTGCAATTCGTATGGCTTCGCAAGTTGGGTTGGCAAGACCCCTTTATTGCTCGGCGGTGGGGAAAGCAATCCTTGCTGAAATGAATCAGGAAGAAGTTGAATATATTTGGAATCACAGCAGGATTGAGAAAAAAACAGAGTACACAATTACAA
>JAFACO010000140.1 GCA_023425485.1 Bacillota bacterium | reverse complement strand
GATTGGTAATCAAGAACCTAATCTCGGAATAGACCCAGAGGTTATTGGTACCACCCCCATTCTTATCGGTGTAGAATGGCGAACTTTAGATAGTTTATGTGAGCGGGACAGAGCATATTTATGGGCAGCTGGGTTATTTTACATAGACTTCTTTGCAAAGGAGTTGGATAGCTGGGATGATGACATTAATTATCCGAATAAACGAGTTAAATTATAATCTATGGTAGTTGCCGTAATCTGCGGCATTGGACATTATTTTGAGAGGAATGATATCATGCGAGAACTGGAAATAAAAAATGTAAAGACAGCGCAGTACTGCGATTTCAATTTGAATCAGATTTATGACTACATTGGTAAGAGCGAACAGTCGTTCGAATTTCAAAGGAGTGAAAGTGTTTCGCCATACATAAGTGGCGAGGGAAAACTCAGTGTTAACTTCTATACGTTACAACCAGGAAAAAGTAATTATCCATATCATCAGCATACAGGGAATGAAGAGGTTTTTTATATTATCTCCGGGTCTGCTACATTAAAAACACCAAAAGGTGATATTAAAGTTTCAGAAGGCGATGTAATTGTAATGCCGCCAAATGAAAACGGCGCGCATATGTTGACCAATAATTCAAATGAACCGCTTTTTTACCTTGATGTTCATACAGTTAGTTCACCTGAAGTTGTTATTTATCCCAATACAGGCAAGGTGCGTATTATTACTGGAGACATGCAAAAATCATTCAAAATAAAGTCAGAAGTAAACTATCTTGACGGAGAATAAGTTCATCAATATAATAATATTGCTTTCCATTATCTGCATAATTAACTGTGTTAAGTAGCTAGGAAATTAGGAAGTAAATTCCGTATTCGGCTCAATAATACATTAAAATTACAGAAATTTGAATAGTGTAGTAATAATATAATATGAGGTATACATTATGACAGATATTTTATTAAAAACGGTTGGAGAAAATGATATTCCGCAGTGGTTGAAGCTTTCACACGAGTTTGATGTATATATTAAAGAACTGGTCGGTAGCATATCACAATGGTATGATGGTAACGAAAATGATATTGCATTTTTGGATTATATGAATTCAAAAATAGTTAAAAAGGAAGCAATTATGGCAGTAGGAAGAGTTAATACGGATTGTCTGGGTATCATAGCTTTTTCAAGGAATAATAATCGAATAACTTTCTTCGGAGTTTCCCACAAAGCTCATTTTGAAACCGTTAGTCAAATGCTTATAGGTTATGCTCTGAGTCAGTTGGATGTGAATAAGCAAATATCTGTGAATATTATTAAGAGTGATGCAGAAATGATAAGAAAGGAACGTAAAATCTTTTACGATTATGGATTTGTAAATTACAATTCAGAATTAGAAAATGGAGTTCCTGTTTATAAGTTATGTAAACTATGATATAAACTGGTTTTCTTTACATTCGGTGGCGATTGTGAACTGAATAATATTTATTTTTTCTTTACTAAGAGAAATAAAAAATATTGATAAACGGAGTAAAAGATGTCTAAGAAGAATAAAATACAAAAGTTAATTATCATAAGCGGTTCGCCCTGTGTCGGTAAAACCACAGTGGCAGATAACTTGTTTTGTTCTTATGAAAATAGTGCACATTTAGATGATGATTGGGTTTGGCGTGTCAATCCATTTTCATTTGACGACCCAAGAAATAAATACATCAATAAAAACATGTCCTATGTTTTGTCTACATACTTGAATTTAAATTTCGATTATGTTGTTCTTTCTTCTGTGAGGATGATATACCAAACAATACGGGAGTCTATGTTGAAGGATATTACAGCCAAGGATTATATGACAATTGGATTCACATTGACCTGCTCCGAAAAAACTCTTATTGAACGACATGAAAAACGTGGTGATAATAATGAGGTATCCTTTGAATGGCTAAGGTTAGAGCACTATCCAAACGATTATGTTATCAATACTGATAACAAGTCAGTTACACAAATTGTTAGCGAAATAAAAAGCATAATAAATAAACTGGAAAATGATTGAAATTGTTATTTTATAATTTACAGGGAGAGAGCATATATATGGATAACCTTATGGATAGTATATCAGATTTTATTTTTGTAAATGATTTTATTGATTTGAGTGATGTTATTCTTATTCCTGGAGGAAGTCATCCACAATTAGCAGAAAAGGCCGCTATACTCTATAAACAAGGTATGGCACATTATATTCTTGCAAGTGGTCATGCAAATCCAAATATCCCGAACTATTCATCGGAAGCAGAATATTTGAAATCAATAGCTGTAGATTTAGGAGTGCCCCCAGAAAAGTTTTTATGTGAAAATAAAGCATCACATACATTTGAAAATGCTGAATTTTCATTTCAAATGCTAAAAAATATGAACATCAAGGCTGACAAAATAATTTTAGTATGTAAAGCTTATCATAGTAGACGTACCTTAGTTACATATAAATATCATTTCCCAGCAAATACAGAATTTTTAGTATCTTCTGTTGCAGATAAACATGGTTTATGTAAGAATAATTGGTTTACAAAACCTGAGTATATTTCTAAGGTAATGAGCGAGGTGGAAAAAATCGGTAAGTATTTTAAGGATAAAATTCCAATACTTTTAGGTAAATAGTATAAACATAATCTATACAACTGAATCGTCATCGAATGCGAAGTGCGAAATTTATAATGGAGAGTAAAACAATGAATATAGAAAATTTTACAGGCAGAGCAGAAGCCTATGTTATAGGACGCCCGGGATACCCGGAAGTAGCTATTGAATATATTTGCTCACTTGTACCGAAGGACGCCGTATTTGCGGACATTGGTGCGGGGACGGGAAAATTTACTGTGGAGTTGGCGAAGCGTGGTTGTTCTGTGTTTGCCATTGAACCTAACGCAGACATGCGCAGGCAGCTTGCCATTACGCTTGCACCTTTTCCAAATGTAAAGATTATGGATGGCACAGCCGAGGCGACAACAATTTAAGGTAAGAGCGTTGATGTTATCACCGTAGCCCATGCATTACACTGGTTCAATACTGATGCATTCTATGCAGAATGTCGCCGTATCGTCAAACACGATGGATTGGTCATTGTTATTTACAACCTTACACCCGGTGGGGAGATGATAACTGTTAGCAAACAGGCTGCGGATGCTTTTTTTACAAGACCAACGATTATGGAATTTCCCAACCCAATGGATTACACACGAGAACGATGGCTAGCTTATATCGCATCACGGGACAACTACCCATTGCCCGCCGACCCTGGGTATGATGAGCATATTGCTTCAATAAATGCGATATTTGACCGTGATAGTATCGATGGCCTATTACACTACGATAGGGTGACAAAAGCGTATAGTGAACGAATAGTAGAAGAATAGACTAAGGTAAACTTCGTACACAATCTTTTTATTTAAATATAATATAGATATTCTTGTTCATAAGGGATAAAGTGGAAATAATTTGCAATGGTATGGCTGTGGCAAAATAATCAATCGCTTCGTATCTCTCTATTTTTTTTTACTCTTCTCAATAGAGGAGATGTTATCACTTTTTCTGTCTTTGATGCTTCTTTCATCGCAGCTATTTGAGCGGAAGAAATTTTTGCAGCTTCTTTGATTGCTGCCATTTGAGAAGAAGACCTTTGAGCTTTTATTGCCTCATCAATTGCTGCCATTTGAACAGAAGATTTTTGCATTTTTGACGCTTCTTGCTGAAGCCTTTTTATTGAACCTTGCAACTCACTATTTATTTGGTAATTAGAAATTGCTTTAGTTAATGAGGAGCTTTGTAAAGCCTGCAAATTAGGCGTTTTTATACTCTGCGCTAAGCTTAAAGCTTTAAACATTGAAGATACTAATGCCCCAAATTCACTTTGATAATTACCAAGAACATTAACAAATAATTTACCAATAGCGCCTAGGATATCTGATAATTGCATTTCAGTATAATTAACATCTTCCATTTTCGCTATAGCATTTTTTAAAGTACTATTTAATGTATTTAATTGTTTGAGACATTTTTCATAATCTGTTTTGTAAAAAAACTTGTTATGGGCAATTTTATTCCTTTCTGTTCTTATACTATCTAATACATCTTTATCAATTTCAGGTAATCCAATTGTTGAGTTGAGGAAAAATCGTTCCCATAGACTCTGTTCTCTACATCTATTAATGAAATCAACTATTTCATCTTTTTCCATTGTTATAATGTTATCACAAGACAGGGTATTGTTAATGATATCATAAAAATCCACTTCTCTATATGGAGCAAATAGATATTCCTCTAAATGCTGAATATCAAGTTCATATAAAGCACTTTCAACCAATTTACTATCGTTGCCATGGCCCCGTTCTTTAAAATATTGTTTGATTTCTTTAGAAAAAGATTTTTGGTACCAATCAATGCCAAATGCTTTTATAATAGTATTGAAGATTAATTCACGCATTAAGCGTTCAAATTCGTTGAATTTAGGAGATATTTTATTACAATAGAACGATGAGATACAATCGTAAGTAGTAACGATGGCGTAGGATTTACGATGTTCTCCTGCTAACAATAACCGATTTGCTTCATTTAAGACTTCAGCACATACATTTTCAGTATTTTCGTATGTAAATTGTAAATAAGTGAATTCCGGATTTCGATTACATGATATTCTGAATAAAACTAAATGAGTTTCCTCACCTAAAATCAATCCAAAGGTTTCGTTTGTTACTTTTGAATATATTTTTTGAAACATTTTTTTCGCTTCATTTCTATCAAAAGTTGATGAACCTTCTTTATTATTTTTATCTATTAAAATATATTTCATGGTCATTTTTATCATATAGTTCTTTCTGACCCCTTTCAACATAAGTAGTAAATATTTCCAATAAATATCTAAGAATAAATAGTTATTTTTATTTAAAGTTATGAGTTCCTTTGTTATTTTTTTTATGAGTGGATGGGAATGCTAATTATTCCCCCCTCAACTTAACTGCACTAGCGGCACTACGGCGGCGGCTGTCTTCAATCGCTGCGTAGTGCTTTTTCGTGGTATTAACATCCTTGTGACCAAGAACATCAGCCACCAGATAGATATCACCAGTTTCGCGATATAAGTTTGTACCATAGGTACTACGAAGTTTATGAGGAGTAATTCTTTTAAGCTTTGTTACTACGGAAGAGTATTTCTTTACAAGATTTTCTACACTACGAACGTTAATCCTTTTATTTTGCAGGGATAAGAAGAGAGCATTCGTATGACCCGCTTCTGGTATCTGACGATTGCGTTGTTCCAAATACTGTAGTAAGGCATCACGAACTTCAGTTCCAAAGTATACAATAACCTCATAACCACCTTTTCTTCTAATCTTAATTCCATCATTTTTAAAATCAATATCGTTGATATCTAAGCCAACACATTCTGACACTCGAATTCCGGTGCCAAGCAATAGAGTCATTATTGCAAGGTCTCGGATTTTTGTTTTCGCATGGAATTTTTGTTGAGTCTTTGTTAGGTTGGAAGCAGCTTCAACCTCATCCAAAAGCAGTACAATTTCATCAATATCCAGTCGTACAATTTCTTTATCATGTAATTTAGGCATACTGATTAAAGCGGTTGGATTACTATCAATCTTTTCGTTCTTATATAAATATTTGAAAAAGGTGCGTAGAGCAACCAGCTTTCTTTTTTTCCCATTTTCGGTGTTAAGACGTTCTGTATGGTCGTTCTTATAATAATTTAAATGTTCCATAAATTCTTCGAAATCTACAGGCTTTAATAAATCTAATGCTTCTAAGCTAATTTGATTTATTGCAGTATCCTTAAGCAAAGGATTCGTACTCTTTAAGAATTCAAAAAACACACCTAAATCATAAGCATAAGCAATTCTAGTCCGAGAGGAAGTGGTGTGTTCTATACCTCGGAAGAAGTCTTTGCAATAACTCGGAAGGTCGGCTAACATAGCTCTTAATTTTAGGTCATTATCTATATTCATTTGATCATGGTAATTTCGTTCTTTCATTAGGATTCTCCTTATATTTCAAGTACTTGTGAAACCGCACCTGTTGTACCGATAATTTCTATAGTTTCTAAGTTTTACAATTATCTACTTGATTAGAGCGTCATAAGTATAAACACATGGGCATGTCAATTTAAATAGCAAAGACTAATTCATATGTAAAGCAAAATATAGTTTAAGGTACAACAGCATGAGCGTGTTGCGAATGAACTGTGTTATGTCACACATACATAAAGAACTGCAATTTGCAATGACATAATATAGTTTAACATCTTTTATGACGCTAATTATACCATAGTTACAAGTTTATGGGAACCAAGCAATCGTTACTTACCTAGACCTATGTCCTAATAAAAACTAAATTTATTTCTTTTGGTGACATATTTTTAACAAGAATGTCCATTATTGTAAGATTATACGTAACATTTTCAGGTGAACAAGCAAAACAAACAAGTAATACAGACAAGCAAAACAAACAAGTAAAACAAAAAAGCAATACAAACAAGTAAAACAAACAAGCAAAATAAATAGTAATCAGGCATACGAAAGGTTGACATAGAAGCAACGAACGAAAGACGAGGAGGCAGGAGTTTGAAAACCATTTTCATATATAATAGACAAAAGAGCAACCACCTAACCATGAAATCAATTACAGATAAATTACTTTACATAGTTGTATTTATCTTTCTTATATTATCACTACTGAGACTTTCGTCCGCAACAGTTCACGCAGCATCGAGTTTAAAACTGTATGATTATGCTACGAAAAAAACAACTTCCTACACAGATAAGCAGGTTAAGGTCACATATAATGGAGTAACCATCACAAAGAGTACAATTCCTGGTATTTTGGAGTCAGGTGTGGCGTTGGTTCCTTATGAGGAGGTATTCATGAACTCATCCTTAGCAGCGACGTGTGTCTATGATTCAAAAAAGGGTAGTATCTCAATTGCAAAATATGGTACTACCATCGTTATGACAATCGGTAGTAAGCAGGCTACTGTCAATGGGAAAGCAGTTACGCTGACCGTTGCTCCGAAAAGGATAAAATATGCTGGTACTAGTGTGACAAAGGTTTTAGTTCCCTCAAGATTTATTTCTGAAACTCTCGGATTGTCCTATGAATGGAACAGTGCAGCAAGTACGGTTTCTATCAATAAGGCAGGTTTAACCTTAGCATATGAGGATTATGTAAAGTTTGAATATACCGGTGCACTAACAAAAGTTACCTACAATGGGAAAGAAATCTCTCTTGGTAAAATGCCTGGCATTATTATAAATAATACGAACATGGTGAGTGCAAAGACGGTATTTGCCTCTTCTAAATTAGGAGCTACCTATAAGTACGATAGTAAGAAAAAGACAATCACTCTCACAAAGAAGGACAAAGTACTGGTAATGACCTTGGGTAGCACGAAGGCTTTCCTGAATAAGAAAGAGGTTAAGTTAGATAACGCACCTCTTTTAGTAAAAAACTATGAAGCAGATACTACTTATGTATTAGTTCCTGCCAAATCAACTTCTACCTACCTTGGATTCCAATATGTTTGGAATAATGCCTTAAGAACAGCAATTATTACGGGTACCTCCAAGGATACGGGGACGGATCAAACGACTACTGAGCCTGAACTTGGTGATGATGGAGTAATCAATGAAACGGGTTCTGTCTTAAAGGAGTGGAGTGTAAAGGAAGCACTCTATGGTAAAAGTTCAGCTGTTTATGAGTTAAAGGGTGATGCAACTACAGGAAATGGAGCTATTTATTCTGTATCACGAGATTATAGTGATACAAGGCTGAACGCTGAGACCTTTGTTCTTGCAGCTACTTCGGCTTATGGGAATATAAGCTCCAGCAGCCAAGGGAACTTAATAACAATACAAGCAGGTAATGTGACCTGTACGGACCAAAGCCATTTGATGAAGGGTCAATTCAGCAATTATGTAAATACAATAAGCACGATAAATAGTACCCCGGCAGGAAGTACAATAATACAGTTAGATGTTCTAAAATCAAACTATCAGTATGATATTCGCATGTCCGAGGATAAACTGATTTTGTATGTTACGATTTATACAAATGCTGTAGTAAAAGCAAATGTTGGTGAAAATAATGATGGCGATTATATTACTTTGACAGGAGTTAAAGCACTAAAGCCTGAGATAAGTGAAAAAAATGGGTTGTTATCGATTAATTTACCTGGCACAAGTAATTTGCTTGGTGATATCAATACAGAGATTACAGGTACAAAATTTATAACTAAAGTTGTTACAGTGATTAACGCAGAGGATTTACAAATTGTGTTAAGCGTCAAAGCTGGCTATGAGTACTATATTCTAGAAAAAGAAAATCAATATACTTTATCTTTAAGGTCAAAAACTACCCAAGAGGATACTGAGGATGCCACAGAGGAGGATACAAACGATACTACGGATGCATCAACACCAGCTGTAATTCCTACGGTGAAAAACCCCTCGAAGTACGAAATTACAATTCCGATGCCGGAGAAGACTACCACATTATCAATTTCTCATGAAGATTATTATATGAATAACTATTTTGTAATACGAATAGCTGGTAACTACGCAGACTTCTTTAAGAATAGTAACTTCCAATACAGTTCGTCAGTTATTAAAAAGATTTCGGTTACAAAAGCAACCAAGGAATTGACAGAAATTAAAATTGAAACCACAAAGCTTCAAGGCTATGAACTTGGTTGTGATAGTAAAAATCTATATATTAACATAGGTGATCCGAGGGATATCTATAAGAATATTGTCTTACTTGATCCTGGACATGGCGGGGATGCAGCAGGTGCAAAATACTTCAATACCAATGAAAAGGATGTTAATTTTAAAATTCTGTATACCATTGGTAAGAATTATTTTAACCAAGATACAACTAAACTTAAAGTATACTACACTAGAGTAGGAGATAATGATCTGAAACTTAGTGAACGTGCAGCTTTATCACAAGCGGTGGGTGCTGATATCTTTGTCAGTCTCCATATGAATGCCACAGGCGATGCAAGTGTATCTGGTACGGAAGTGTTTTATTCAAAATCAAACAATACAGCCAATAAAGCTGGCTTAACAAGTCAAAAACTTGCCTCCATGTTTCTTTCCAGCATAACGCAAAGCCTTGGTACAAAGAATAGAACAGTAAAAGCAGAGAACTTTACGGTTATATACAAGAATACAGTTCCGGCTGTGTTAATTGAATTAGGGTTTTTGTCAAATAAGCAGGAACATTCCAATCTGACAAATCAACAGTATCAAGAAAAAGCAGCAAAAACAATCTATCAGACACTACTTCAGGTATTTGAAGCTTATCCAACAGGAAGATAAGATTGTTAAATAATATATATACTAGCAAGGGAGCAATACGAGATGTATTTGTTCCCTTGGTTTTTGAAGCATTACTAAGGTATAATATATTTTTCGAAAACCATTCATCGATTTATTTTGAATACTGACAAGGATAAATTGATAAAATAGAATTAGATTTAAATTCAGTGATGTAATCAGCGTAAAGAAATATGTTATGAAATAAAAGAAAAGACAGGAAGGATTACATAGTATGTGGATATTATTTGCCTTTGGTTCAGCATTTTTTGCGGGAATAACAGCAA
>JAFACO010000047.1 GCA_023425485.1 Bacillota bacterium | reverse complement strand
ATCTTATTTTGCTCGATTGTCTCTCTCCATAAGCTGCCTTCCTCTGAATTCAGAAATGTATCGACGTCCGTTGTTAGTCTAACAATTGTTGGACGTGTAACTGCCTTAATTTCTTCTTCGGTAGCTTCAATGATTTCGGTTGTCCCATCTGAGTGGATAGCTGTATATCCCTCCCGTATGAAATTCGCAGGATTTTCCACAACTACCCTTGCCGATTCTATATCCTCCAATTTATCAGCTGTTATAGATATACTTGAGTCTTTATATTCATAGAAAGCAACGACATCACTTGCATCAAGCCCATGCTTTGCTGTATCTGCTATAAATTCTTCTACATCGTAGTTAAGATTATTCCAGTCAATCTCATTGATTGATATTTTATAAGCCTCTGCTAGGTCTTGCTTTAGTGACAAGCCGGCATCACTATAATTCCTACAGAATACAAGGTAGGTACCACCGACTTCTAAATCCGCAGCCTTCCATTCGTCCTCACTGTAATATTGATAGTGAATACGCAGAAATTTCTCAGGTAAGTCATATTCTTTATGTAAAAAAAGAACTTCTTTGATTTTTGCTGCAATTTGAGCAGTACTAGCTGATGGATCATTATCAATATTTTCAACGGTTATAACAAATACAGCATTTGTATAAGGGGCATCTTTAGCACTAGAATAACTCCCCTCTTCCATTGCAGACACCAAGGTATTAAGTCCCTCTGAAAAGGCTGAAATAAGTTGTTGTTGATATGTACCTCGAACTTCAGGGTAGGTATCTTTCAAACTATTCATCCATTCCCTGGCCTCATACGTTATAACGCTTTTTACAGACCTTAAAACACGGTCCCCCACCTTTTCTTCTGTTATATCCATACGATCAGTGGGTAGGGCAATGGTTGTATAAACCGAATCTGCTTCTCTAATTGTCATAATGGCTGAATAATATAAGCCTATGCTCAGGCACAAGATTGTACCTGATAACATCAGCATAATAATGCAAATCACAGATCGTATTGGTTGTCGAAACAACTGTCTTATACTATACATTTTTGATTCCTTTTCGTAATAATACATTAATAGTATACGGTTTCCTATAATTTCATCTTTTCAATTTCTGTTGATTACATACCCCTGCTCCAAATAGTAATCTAGATGATACCTACATTACAAGATTCATTGAGTTCTAATAAGTTGCAATGCTTCTCTAGATATTTTAATATGGAATTGTACATGGCGGCCCACTACAGCTTACATTGTTATAATATGAATCTCTATGTCCACAATAAATACATGACCTTGCATATTCAAAATAGTGTTTTGTTCCAGAATGGTAATTAGCCCCCGAATATGAATACGAAGTAAAAGTGTGAGCGAGATAAGCACTGCTTGTTATTGCACTATAAGAAGCCCCACACTCACACCTATAATCACTTATTTCATATTTATAGTGTTTATCAGCGCCTGTATCATCATATTTAATAGCAAAACTATGTTTAACATAAGTGTGCGTGTGTGCAGACACGTAATTGAAAATAGATAAAGATATCATTAACAATATTACTATAGATATCACTATGGTTTTCTTTGATTTTACTTTCATTCTTAACCTCCTATTAATATTAATGCTTTGCTTACTCCACAAAGATTTCATTGTAACTCACTCGTAAAATTTTCTTACAGATTTTATAGATTACACAGACAAATTTTAAATTTTTATACTATACTATTTTAACATTAGCATATGTAATAATTACTTCAATTAATTTATTATTAAGATTTTTATATATCTTTAATATGGAATAGTACAAGGAGGTCCACTACAACTTCTCTCACTAAAATAAGCATCTTTATAGTTGCAATAATTGCAATATCTTGCCATCTCGAAATAATGCTTACTTCCAGAATGATAATTATATCCCGAATATTGGTATGCAGGAAATACATGAGAAGCTGTATAAGTACTAGTATCATAATCTAAATCACCACACGAACATTTGTACCATACCTCAATCGTAACTCTGTGAGTTGAACTATTCAATGAATCATATAATGTATAACGATTAGTAAATACATATGTATGTGTATGCGCTGATATTAAAGTACTGAGAGAATTAGATAATACAATAGCTAATAAAAATAAGGCTAGGATTCTTTTCTTAAATTTTTTTTTCATACTCTTCTCCTTTATTTAATTATGTATAATTTGTAAAAAAACATTACGATTAGCTCAGTTTATCATTTTCTACAATATATGTCAATATGTTCCATTATTTGTTTTATAGCTTTAAGTATGTTATATACCTATACTCCTACTTAATTAAACGACTTAATTAAATAGGTCAGTAGTAAAACGAGATGCATTTTTAATTAAATATACTTGTTCCAAACATTATATTAGTATTACAAATTGAAACGTCTGAAAAAATTATGAAAGAATTTGAAAGAATTTTTTCTTCTTCCCTCTTGACTGGGAATAATTGTTGTGATAGACTAGGAAAAATTTATCTTTTAGGAGAACTAAAATGAAATCTTTTAATCATATTCTTGTCATTAGCATTCCTCAAGTCCTTAAGCCGCTTCACTTGTAGCCTGTTCGCATAGCTGCAAGCGGTTTTATTTCTTGTAGTTATGCATAACGGATAAGTTTATTTACATATAACAAACCGCCTTGCATAATAGTCCATTGGATATTATACAAGGCGTTTTTTTATACACAAAACATTATGAAGGGAACGATTAGTATGAACGCAATCGAAGTAAGTCAGTTATCAAAAACCTTTCGGGTGAAAACAAAGGAGAAGGGGTTTCGGGGGAGTATGAAGTCCTTGTTTCATCCAACGTATCAAAGCATTACCGCAGTGGATCAAATTAGCTTTCAGGTGGAACCAGGCGAAATCCTTGCTTTTATTGGCCCAAACGGAGCAGGTAAAAGCACCACAATTAAGATGCTTACCGGTATTCTTTATCCAGATCAGGGTAATGCAAAGGTGCAAAATCTTGATCCTAAAGTCAGCAGAAAGCAGCTGGCGCATCAAATTGGTACCGTATTTGGACAGAAGGAACAGCTTTGGACCCATTTAACCCCTTATGATAACTTCAAATTCTTCGGAGCTATCTATGACCTGCCTAATCAAGAAGTGGAGAATAGAATTGAGGAATTAAAAGCTGTTTTTGAGCTTGAGAGCTTTATTAACACCCCAGTTCGTAATCTCTCCCTGGGCCAGAGAATTCGTTGCGAAATCGTCGCCTCCTTAATTCATAGACCTAAGGTACTCTTCTTAGATGAACCTACCATTGGGCTTGACCCCGTCGTTAAAGAGAATATCCGGTCTTTGATTAAACGAATGAATAAGGAATATAAAACAACAATCTTCTTAACCAGTCATGATATTGGCGATATCGAGAAATTATGCAAACGAATTATTATTGTTAACCATGGCCGAATCGTACTGGATGATTCCATGGAAAACATTAAGTACCACTATCTAAACAAGAAGATTATTGAGCTTAAACTTACAGAAGCAACGGACTTCTCTGTGGAGGATGGGATTACTGTGTTAAAGAGTAAAGGAAATCATTTAAAGCTTGAAATAGATACTACCAAGAAAACAATAACTGATGTTCTGAAACTGATTGACTCCGAACAAATCTTGGATATTAATATTTCAAATATTCCTTTGGAAAATATTATCACTGAAATATACAAGGAAAATAGAACTGGAACAGGAGGGATGGCTTGAAAAAATATGTCTTCATCTTCAAAGCAACTCTGATGGAAAGCCTGCAATATGTTATGAATATCTTGTTAGGCTTTATCAGCTTCTTTATGCTAATGTTTGTATTCCTCTGCTTGTGGCAATATCTTTATTCTGATTCCACCAATCTAATCAATGGCTATTCCATGGAGCAGATGATCTGGTATGTAATTTTAACGGAGGTATTATGGTTTGGTTGCCGCAGCAGGAGTTTAACTGCCCAAATTACTACAGATATTAAAAGTGGAACCATTGCTTATGGTATCAATAAGCCCTATCACTATATCCTTTTTGTAATCTCAAAGTATTTAGGTGAAATAGTAATTAAATTGCTCCTCTTCATTGTCATTGGCCTATCCATCGGATATTTCTTTGTAGGCAGTATCGAGAGCTTTCAGCTTAGTAAACTTCCCTTTATTCTTATTTCCGGTTTCTTTGGTATCATGATTCAAGCTGTAATCCGTATGTTGATTAGTGTTCTATCCTTTTGGATTGAGGACGCTCTCCCTTTTCACTGGATTTTTGATAAACTAATCATTGTAATCGGTATGTTATTTCCCGTTGAAATGTTCCCTGTGTGGGCACAGCCTATTATTCGCTCTTCACCAATCTATGTAATTACCTATGCACCTGCTAAACTAACCATCGACTATAGTAATGAGGTATTCCTATCCACTTTAACAGCACAGTTGTTATATTTTATCATTACCAGCTTATTCTTATTTTTGTTATTTCAGAGAGGAGTGAAGAAATTAAATGTTAACGGCGGTTAAAAATCAATGTAAGGTTATGCTTCTTTCAGTTCGTTATAATATTATGCGGGAGATGACAAATCGTGTAAGCTTTTTCATGTATGTTAGCTTTATGGTATTAAATAATGCTACCTTTATAATTCAATGGCTTCTCTTATTTAGTCTTAAAAGTGATATTGGCGGTTACTCCATTAATGAAGTAATGCTCCTATGGGGGCTGGCTGCCGGAACCTTTGGTTTTGCTCATGTCTTTTTCACTGGAGCCTTTTTGCTTTCCGACTTAATCGTTAATGGGAAACTAGATGCTTTTCTGGTTCAGCCTAAGAATGTTCTACTAAGTGCTATCACTTCCAGAACCAGTTCTGCTGCAATTGGCGATGTTGTTTATGGCTACCTAATCGTAATCATCTTTCAATTTAGTATTGGTAATCTTTTATGGTTTACCATTTATAGTATTATGGGAGCCATTATCATGACTGCTTTTGCTGTTATTACCGAAAGTATCTCCTTCTGGCTGGTTCGAGGTGATCTAATTTCGGATAATCTCAATGGTCTAATTATTAATTTCTCAACCTATCCAGATGGAATCTTTAAAGGTGTAGTTCGAATTTTACTTTTTACTGTTTTACCTGTGGGAATGATTGTATATCTTCCTGTAAAACTTATATTAAAGTTTCACTTGCTTTCTTTCCTCTATCTGACTGGATTTACCATTGGGATTTCCCTATTAGCCTTTTATATTTTTTACCGTGGGTTAAAACGCTACTCCTCCAGTAATCTGATGATTGCCAGAATGTAGATTATATCGGTTTGTGTTTACATTAATTACCATTCTATGGTACAATACCTTATATTGATTACTTCCGAATGCTAGCCTGCTTTCTGGGGTTTATAAACGGTAGGTTAGTTAGCGAATAACTCAATACTCAAGCAATTATACTCCAGATAAATTCAGATCTCTGTCTTTATCAGTAATTGGATTAGACAAAGGTTGATGCGAACTTTTTACACTATGATTCAATTAAAGAAAAGGAGAGAAGTAATTGTATGGTACTTGAGGGAAAAGTTGTTGTAGCACAAGGTGGTGGCCCCACCGCAGTAATTAATCAATCCCTGGTCGGCGCCGTGCTGGAATCCAGGAAGTTTCCGCAGATAACAAAGGTATATGGTGCGATTAACGGTGTGGCAGGAATCATTAATGAGGATTTTCTGGATCTTACACAGGAAACCACTCATAATCTGGAGCAAGTGGCTATCACCCCTTCCTCCGCACTTTTTTCTACCAGAGACAAACCAGATACGGCTTATTGCAAGGAAATTTTTCATGTATTTAAGGCACATGGCGTGCGATACTTTTTCTATATTGGCGGAAATGATTCCGCTGACACCGTTCGTATTGTTAATGAGCAGGCGGAAACTTCTGGCTATGAGTTTCGCGCCATACATATTCCAAAAACCATTGATAATGATTTACTAGTTAACGATCACACCCCCGGTTATCCCTCTGCTGCTAAATTCGTTGCCCAGTCCTTTATTGGTTTAAACTTAGACAATAGAGCCCTGCCCGGTGTACATATTGGTGTAGTAATGGGAAGACACGCAGGCTTTTTAACTGCTGCCGCATCCATTGCAAAAAAATATCCCGATGACGGACCACATCTTATCTATCTCCCTGAGCGTCACTTTAGTATTGATAACTTCCTAATGGATGTTAAAGATGTCTATGCACGTTTTGGACGATGCATCATTGCAGTATCAGAAGGTATTCAGGATGAGAATGGTGTTCCCATTGTAACTAAATTAGTTAAGAGCGAAAAAGATTCCCATGGCAATGCCCAGCTTTCCGGAACTGGTGCCTTAGGTGACCTGCTAACGCAAGAAATCAAGAATAAGCTTGGAATAAGCAGAGTTAGATCGGATACCCTCGGTTATCTGCAGCGTTCTTTCATGGGTTGTACCTCTCCAATTGACCAACATGAAGCCAGAGAGGTTGGAGAAAAGGCAGCACAGTTTGCCATCTGGCATAATGTGGATGGTTCGATAACCATTCACAGAACCGGCTATTATTCGGTGGATTATAAAATGACTCCTCTCGCACAGGTTGCTGGTAAAACCAAACTGATGCCGGACAATTTTATCAATGCAAAGGGCAACAACGTAACTGATGCCTTTAAATATTACTTACAGCCACTACTTGGTTGTGATATGCCAGAAGCTAGTATGCTTAGGGCACCAAGAGCAGAAAAGCTGTTACAGAAGTAGAAATTTATTTAACTAAAAAGTAATGCCCCTATCCCACAGATTCAATGGGAAGGGGCATTATTTTAGTTTCTCACAATATTCTTGTTTCTTGCTAGAGTTTTTATATCTCTCTTCCTTCAAACAAGATGAAACGACAAGTCGCTTCACTTGTCATGAATATATAAAGGACATGCCGTATTATTTTACGACACGTCCTTTATATGTTATTTCTTCTTTGTTGAGCTAGGTGCTGCACTTGACTGTGCAGTGCTTTTCTTTTTTGGAGCTTTCTTCGGATTCTTATCTCCCATGAGTTCCACCTCCTTTTGTACAATTTAGGGAATTAATTACATTGTATAATTAGTTCCATTTATTGTCAAATAGATTTTGAACTCGGTCTACTTTATTATTTCTCTATCTGTTATTACCACTTCACCCTCTGTATTACTCTCAACAAAATTGAACACATGCTCGAGAATGCTATCCGCCTGTGCCCTGTCTCCTGCAATACCTGCAAACCCAAGCACGGCTATTTGATGAATATCCTGCTCTTCAACTTCTGCTGCCGACACATTGAATTGATTTCGCACCTTTGCCAGAAGACTTTTTACAACCATTCGCTTCTCTTTTAAAGAATGCACCCAAGGTAAATGTATCTTAATTGTTCGTGTTGCGATAAACATGGGGTAACCTCCATTTATATAACCTTAATAATTGCAGGGACTACATAGTTTTTTCTCATATATAACCCTTAGAAAGTTTCTCAATTATTTTAGTAGTCAATCTTCTCTAGATAGAGGCCGCAAGCCTCGGCAAGATTACCTGTCTTATCCCTTTCTTTTGCGTTAATAATATCAGGAATATCATCTCCATTTAAATTGCCAAGACCTACCTCAATTAAAGTTCCTACCATCCAGCGTACCATATTGTATAGAAACCCATCCCCAGTAATTCTTATAATAATAAAACCATTTTCCTTTTCAATACAAACTGAATGAATATTACGTACCATGCTTTTCTTTTTTGACTTTGCATTTGAAAAGGCAGTAAAATCATGTTCACCAAGAAAATGTCTTGAAGCTTCCTTCATCAAAGTAATAATAAGCCCTTCCTTCACATGCATACTATACTTACGCATAAACGGATTGCTATGGTCTTTGTTCCAAATCTTATACTGATAGGTCTTTGATTTAGCATTATATCTTGCATGAAAGTTATCTGGGACAGAGGTTACGTTAATTACGCAGATATCCTGGGGTAAATATTGATTAAGATAACTTTTTATCTGATCCTCCGGCTTATACTCTTTTAATTTAAAATTAGCTATTTGAGCAAGCGCATGAACTCCCGCATCGGTACGGCTACAACCAATAATCTCTATTTCCTGTCCGGCAAACTGGGTCAGCACCTGTTCAATTCTTCCCTGAATTGTATTTTCTGCTTTTCCAAGTCTTTGCCAGCCTTTGTAACGGCTGCCATCATATTGAATTGTTAGGCAATAATTGTACATACCTGCTCCTTACTTAATTCCACTTACCTACTCGTATAAGCTTCATCTTCTGTGTTTTACTTATTCTTCTTCATACGTTTATTAACATACAGCATTATAGTAAATATTAACAAATACAAAAAGGTAACTACTGTCAGCGTTAATCCTCTTTCTTCATTTGAGCCGTCTGCAAATAGTACCGGTCCAACTCCAAAAAAGGTGAGTAATATAAGGATTATAACTAAACAACAGTTTATAATAATTCTTGCCACCCTACAACCTCCATTTCGTTTATTCTGCAAGGTCCTCCCAAATTGTTTCTAACCAAATAATTTCAACATTATTATCTAACGTTTTAAAGGAACTTATCCAATCCGGTTGTTTTGGCAATTGATCTGAAATTTCATCAAATAAAACATAGTCTCCGAACTCTTCATGAACAACATTAATTCCTTGTAATCTCCACCATTCCTCATCTGTAAGTCTTTGATTACTTGTGAACTCATAAAAACTATACACGCTGCCCAAGGATAAATATAATTTACCGTTATAAGGAACTACCACATAGATTTCATCAAAATATCCCGTCCCTAAGGTCAAATAGATATCTCCTCCAGTAGCTATATCCGTAACTAGCATATCTGTTGGGTCTTTTACAGTAATATCTCCTGACGTACCCGATATAAAGCTATTAATAATATTTTCAATTGTGCCTCCGCACCATAACAATTCCTTTATTTCTTGCTCACTTAAAGCCTCATTTCTTAACTCCTTGATGGAGCAAGTAATTAATAAATTTAAAAACTCCTTATATTCCTCGATTCCTTTACGCAGAGTATCATTTAGCATCCCTTTGTCTTCTAGTACTTCACTAGTGGCACCTGTTAGGTATAAAAGTTTATAGTACAACTCGACATTTGGTTCTACATATTGTTGCTCTGCTGTAGCAATAGGGCCACCCATCTCTGCTGATGCTTGTTTTCCATACAGAACTGTATCATGTTTCAGTTCAGTATAACTTCCTAACGCAGAATTAAGAGATTTATATTTCCAAGCCTCATTTTGCATAAACAATGGCATTCCAGAGTCACTATCATATTCTGTCAGCACTGATTTAATAGAGGATAACCATCCACGGTAAAGATTACCCTGCCAATAACCAGCATTATATCCTCCTACCTCTTCTTCCAACTTCTGATATCTCTGTGTATACTCCGGCCAGCTTTCCTGTGGCTTATATACGTTAAAGAGCAGGTTCTCTGCTGTATCACTGCCAAGTACGCCCATAACGTCCAACGCCGTTGGTATTGGTCTAACAATTGGCTTCATTAAGGTTTGCAAAATATCACTATCCAAAATGTAACGCTGCCCCATAAATTTAAATTGCTTTTCAGTAGGTTGGTCACTATCCAGGAAGACTCCCTGAATTTGTGGTTCTGGAAGTTCCTCCACTGCCGCAATCAACTTCTCTTTATATTCTGCATCATTATAGGAATTAGGATCTTCCTGCCCAGCAAATACTTTATTACGAACTCCATTTAAAGTAAATACATTGATATCATCGGATAATCCCACATATTGTGAGGTAGGTTGATAAATGTTTGACCAAAGCTGCGCATCGCTGATTTCTTCTGACTCTGCAATTGTGGTAAAACTAATTAAAAGTGCCTGCAACACATTTTCATATAATATCTCCCCATTTTGCTCCAGGGCAAGGGGTGAATAACCGAACCACATCATTGCTTTAAAAAATCGACCAAGCTCTTCTGCTCTGGTATAATGACCTCTAACTGTAAACTGGGAATAGTCCAGGTCAACTTGTAATAACGGTGAACGAGTAACTCCTTCGGCTGCTTCGATTAGATCATATTCCTGTTTTGCAAGCTCAAGTAAGGAATCGTTCACGGTAACAGGTACTTCGCTGCTGCCAAGCATCAGCATGCGAGCTACCAGGAAATAGACTATATTCCTATTTTGTAGTGCAATTAGATCCTCATCCTTTAGCTGTTCCTGAAGTAATATTGATTTCTCCAACATCTGCTTTGTCATAAGGTCAAGATCTTTGTAGAGATAATTAAGTTCTACCCCGGTCAACGATTTATCATAAAACTGATGATACAAATGAAGTACCACATCGGAGGTAACAAAGTTTGGAATTCCCTTATATTCATTGGAATCATAAATATAATTTATCTTTGTCTGGTTTGACGGAAGAACAACAAAACCATTTGAGGCAAGCATATTAATTTGCTCCTCGGTGAAGCCGCTAAATTGATTGATATTTTCAATATTAGACAAATCCCTAGCTATGGTATAAGGTGCTACATCTGCCTCATAAGCTGGCATATCATAACCTGATAGTTCCAGCTCAACAGTTTGTATTGTAGCCCAGGCCTTATCCAGCTTTAATAGCGTCTCTACAGTCTGCGATCCATTATCTGGGTTGGAAACTTCCACTGCCTCTGTAATATCCGTAGCTTCCTGCTTGGGTGTTGGTGAAATTTCTCCTGTCTGTACACCTTCCTTTTTACTCTTACATCCTGTAATAATCAAGCATAAACATAATACAAGCACTATAACCTTTTTCATATATACCCCTTTCTGCCGTTATCGCGGCACTTCTACTACCTTTCCATCCTTAATTGTCATATCACATTCCATCTCATTTTTTAGCCCATAGACCATTCTAATTTTGTTTTCACCCCAAATCGTTACTTTCTGAATCTCTTGGTACTCCTCACTTTCCGCCAGCTTCAGAAAACCAAAATCAAACCAGTAATACACTCCTAGCTTTTCCTGCTTTTGCTCTGTTTCTTCTACAAGAATTATTTCCTCTCCTGGTATAGAAACTAAATCCCCTATATAAATTTGATTCCAAGCTCCACCAATCTGTGACCCAGTCCATTTTTTGACCAATGCATTATTTTCATAGTTAAATATAAATAACCGATTCTTTATTTCCTTATCATAATGTGTTGTCTTATTCACTATCGTTATTATCTCCATAATCTCGTCCCCATCAACATCTGCTAAGGTAATCTTCCAGGGTCTTAGATCCTGAAAGTTATTCTCATATTTTCGATTATATTTTGTTCCATCTGACTCCATAATAACAAGATAGTTGCCATAATCTGTTCTTCCATTGGTACTTATGAGGAGATATGCCAAATCTCCTTCTTCCGCCCCATCAATTAGTGTTTCTCTTTTATGAAGATACTCCTCCCATTTTGAAGTTCCCTTTCTATCCATATGACTTAACTTAAAAATTGCTCCAAAAATGCTTAGTATAACTATAGATAAAAGTAGTAATTTCCATAAACCAGGTACAATTATATTTCTTTTTATCACACATATCCTCCGCACATGCATAAAGCATATAGCTTTAAATCTCACTGCTATCTCTATTAATATTACATTATTTTCTATTATTTAATTATTTCATTGTACCTTAACATAGTAAATTACTCAATAAGATTCCAATGTTTGTTATTTTTTAATGTGATATATAGTTTGTACTATAGTTTAGTTTCTTACATGAATAAGGTTTTGAATGTACAATATACTATTAATTATGTAACGCATATAATAATATGGTAAATTATTACTCTTTATAAATAATATAGCACCTATCAATAATTTATTTCCTCGAAATAATCAAAATGCAAGAAAGTCAAGGTGATGAGATGCAGACGGATAAACGCTTAACCAAGGCATATCATAATGCAAAGATTGAATACTTTGATGAAAAATCAAAGTATATTTTTTTTAGTGATGTCCATCGAGGAGACGACAGTGTCTCTGATGAATTTAGCAGAAATCAGAATTTATATTTACATGCATTAAATTATTATCATAAAGAAGGCTTCACGTATGTGGAAGTAGGGGATGGTGACGAGCTATGGGAATATCCCACCTTCAAACACATCCGGCTTGCACATACGGATATCTTTATTGTTTTAAAGAAATTCTTCGACGATAAACGGATGCGAATTCTTTATGGTAATCACAATATATATTTGAAATCCAAGCAATATATTAAAGATAATTATTTTACGTTCTATGATGAGTATAAGCAGGAAAGAGTTGAACTGTTTAAAGATATGGAAGCCTATGAGGCACTTGTACTTAAGCACAAAAGAACGGATCAGGAAGTTCTAATTCTACATGGGCATCAGGGGGATTTTATGAATGATCAGTTCTGGCTGGTATCCATGTTGTTAATGAGATATTTTTGGAGATTCATGCATGTGGTTGGTTTTGAAAATCCTGCTAGCCCGGCACGTAACCTTTACAAAAGACACAAGGTTGAAAAAGCATATAAAAAATGGATTGAAAAACATAAGATGATGTTAATTTGCGGTCATACCCATCGACCCAAATATCCGAAAAGCGGTGAACTTCCCTATTTTAATACCGGCTGTTGTATTCATACTCGGGGCATCTCCGGAATAGAAATTCAAAATGGCGAAATTAGTATGGTAGATTGGCGTATGGTTGCTGATCAGAATGGCGTTGTTCGCATTGACCGGCAATTAGTGAGAGGACCTGAGCCTCTTTCTCGTTTTGACTGCAAACATAATCCTTACTCTCCAAACTGTGCAGAATGCGAAGATGATGACTAAAATACATCTTATCAGGGTACTCTAATTAAGTAATGATAACGCAATCTATCATTACCTTGTTGGCAGTTAGGAATGGAGGTAGTGTGAATCATAAACAATTCACACGTAAATTTGTGTTTACACACAAATTTATGGTTTTGTAATGGTGGAGGTATGAATGAGAGTAAAAGATATTATGTCAAAAGATATTGCATGCTTAAGATCAGATGACTCCATTGAGAGAGCAGCACAGCTAATGAAGCAATATAATTGCGGTTCAATTCCTGTTTGTACCAAGGATAAATTAATAGGAATTGTAACTGACCGAGATATTGCCGTAAGAAGTGTTGCTTCCGGTCAGGACGTTTCACAGCAAAGAGTTGGTGATATAATGACGGAATCAGTAGTGTTTGCAAGTCCAGAAATGGAAGTGGATGACGCTGCAAGATTAATGAGTGACCGTCAGATTAGAAGGCTTCCAATTGTTGAAAACAATAGTCTTGTGGGTATTGTAGCATTAGGTGATATCTCCTTAGAGCCAAAATGCCAAAACAGTGCCGAGACAGCCCTGAAAAACATCTCTATGCCCGGCTCCAATATAAGATAATGTCCACAGACATTATCTACGCACCGAACAAAGTAAGTGCGCATCACTGGCACGCAGTGCCACTATCATGTGGGTTTACATGATAAATCAAACACAACAATAAGGCTATTTGGAGTTAGCCTTATAAAACGGATAACAACTTCCTACCAAGTAGAAGTCGTTATCCGTTTTTCGTATGCCTAGTTCAATTTCATATTTTAAGTTGACCTGTTTCGCTTAAGACAATAAATCGACCATTTCAGTTTGTTTTAATAACCTCCATTTTGATTTGGCATTTAATTTCTTTTATTCTATACACTAGAACAATGAAAATATGAGCTTTATATGATCAGATGGCGCAGACCGGCAAACTTTTATTTGCCGATTTTACAAATAAAAGTTTGGTAAGGCAAGTCCAGATGATTATATAAAGCTTATATTTTCATTCACTATCTTTTCATTAACTATGCTTTATCTCACAAACTGGAACCATTTAAAGTCAAAATCAGTACCAGGAAGAAATTCAAAGCTAACTCTTTGTAATCCAGTCACCTTTTTAAGTGTGAATTCTAATTCTACGTATTCCTTACTATAAGGGAATTCCACTATTTGTTTCTGATTATCGCTTTCACTGCTAAAACGAATGTTAATGGAATCACCTTCATGATTGGAACGCCCACAAATTAATAGCTTTGTAATGCCTTCTTCTCCAAAGTTCATATTATCAAATTCTATGGTTACATTGTTACCGATATTGATGATTGCATCTTCAGCTACGGTAAAGCTGTCCCCATAAATCTGATTATTATCTTTAATTGCCAATCTCTCTAACCCTTTTTCCAGGTACTTAAATTCAAAGCCTTTCCAATTGGTTTTATTGAATAACACAAAGCATACGGTTGTTATACCCTTTAATCTCTTTGGAAGCTTGAAGGTATTCGGCTGGAAGGTCTCCCAAACGAGATTTGCCTGATAATGTGTTTTTAATATAAGTTCTGCCCTTTCTTCCCCTGGCATTCCTTCCCAGATTTCAATTGGTATTGCATCATTTGCCCAATAGTTAATTGGCAAGGTTACTTCATCAGAACCATACTCTCCAAAGTCAAGTCCGACAAAGCCAACACAGTTTCTTTCGTCTGCTAAGGTAGCGATGCCCCCAAGAAGACCAGTCTCATATTCGTGATTACCTGCATTAGTTAAGCCAGCATCCACCATCTGATAAGGATTAATAAGCGCAGCTCCCACACCACTGATTTCAAATTCCAGCTCGGATATAATCTGCGGAATTGTGCCTCCATTATTCGCAGAGCAGCGGAGTCTAAACTCACCATCACCCAGTGCGGTAAGTGTTGCCTCATTTCCTACTACCTCAATTTTAGCGAGATTAGTTTCTATTCCACCAACAGTAACTGCTTTCCAGATCAAATCCTGATAAGTAGTATTTTCCGGGTACAGCTTTGCTGTTACCTTAACTACAGGATTTTCTTTATTTAATTTATGACTATCTGTGCTGGATAGTTCAATCTTGCGGATGGGAACTTCCTCATTATGCTCTGATTTTGTATTCTCTGTTAAGGAAGATGTTCCAACCGGTCTTTCACATGACAGCGCCTGTAAGGACAACTCACTGGCTGGTAGCCCCTTAGAAGAAACCTTAACTTTAATGTCACCTGGTTCAAATTTTCCAGCTACAATAGCAAGCAGCTTACCACTAAAGAGTCTTCTGCTGGTTCCTTTATACTGGTCATAGTCTGTGCTGTCACCATTATCCAGACCAATCAACCGACCTGCTCCGCTAACCTCTACTTCAACTCTATTATTCGCATTATCAACTGGAGTACCATTTTCGTCTTCCATGGATATTTCCACAAAGATTAAATCACATCCATCTGCAAACAAAGCCTTCTTATCCGGTGTAAGTACAATCCTTGCAGGATCAGTGAAGGAACTCTTTTGGTCGATAGCAATTACATTACCCATTTCATCATAAGCCACCGCCTTAATTGTACCCTTTTGATAAGGCAGCTGCCAAATACCGCTAAGCTGTTTTCCCTTTGCATGGTCAATCTCATAGATACCTATAGATTCCTCATTAAAGAACAGCTCAGTCTTTGGTGCATTGGAATAAATGCGAATATCAATCAATTGTCCTTCATTAAAGTCCCAATAGGGCAGGATATGAACCATTGGTTTTATTTTATAATCAGTCCATTCCGCCTGATAAAGGTAGAAATGGTCCTTCTTAAAGCCCGCGGTATCAATCTGTCCAAAATAAGAATTCTTCGTGGTATAGGGTGTTGGCTCACCGATATAGTCAAACCCCGTCCAGATAAACTGTCCCATACAATACTCTGCATCGCGGTCATCCGTAATCGTCTTCTGTCCGTTCTTTGCTCCCCAGCTAACACTGCAGTTATCTAGAGAAGAACATTGTTTATCCTCATAAGTTACAATTAATTTATTTGCCGGGAAATGATAAATTCCTCTGCTTTGTATGGTAGATGAGGTCTCACTTCCATAGATGTACCAATCCGGATATTGTTCATGATGCCCTTCATACAGATACTCCGCATAGTTGTAACCTGCTGCCAGAACTTCTTCAGCACATTTCCTGGCATTCTCACCGCTCATGTAATTAGAGCCAATGGTTACTTGACCATTCTTTTTGGGGTCATGTAACAACACGAGTTCCTTTAAAAGCTTTGTAATCTCAAGTCCTCTTACCCCTGCATGGGTGTCATATATTTCATTACCAATACTCCACATAATAATGCTTGGATGGTTACGATCCCTGCGAATCCAGCTGGCAACATCTCTGGCACACCATTCATTAAAAAATCTAGCATAGTCATATTCCGTCTTTTTCAGCTCCCACATATCAAAGGCTTCGGATACAATCAAAACACCTAATTCATCTGCCAGTTCCATCATTTCTACTGCTGGCATATTATGAGAGGTTCGAATGGCATTGACACCCATTTCCTTTAACATTACTAACTGGCGGCGTAGTGCAGTTTTATTTACTGCTGCACCTAAGGACCCCAAATCATGATGCTGATTTGCTC
>JAFACO010000025.1 GCA_023425485.1 Bacillota bacterium | reverse complement strand
GTGTATGTGTAGCTACCGTTATAATCTGGTACAGCTTATCCTTAAAATGCTTGTAGAATTCTCCTGGTCTTGGTACATTTCGTTCCATACGAACCCCTTCTTTCAATAATTAAAGTTATCTTTGATATAATTTCTGTCACATATGGTATCACAGTTATCATTTGATCGTAACATTATTCCTATGAAAATAGTGGTTCGTTGCATACGAACCACTACTGTAATTTATAGTTATGATTATTGTTTTCGTTTATTCCACTGACAATACATAATAATAGATTGGTTGACCACCATAATGTACTTCAACGTCAACATTGGAATATAGCTGCATTATCTCCTCTGCAAGAGCATTAGCTTCATCCTCTGTTACTTCTTCACCATAGTATAGGCTAATTAATTCTGATTCCTCATTAGCAAGACATTGAACCAACTCAAGTGTAGTCGCCTTAATATCATCGCCTACGGAAAGAATTGTTTTATCGCCAATACCCATGATATTACCCTGCTTAATATCCTTACCATCTAAACTGGTATCTCTAACTGCATAGGTTACCTGACCGGATTTTACCTTCAGCATCTCTTCTGTCATTCTAGCTGCATTCTCTTCTGGAGACTTATTATAGACAAAATTAATAACTGCGGTTATACCCTGTGGTACAGTTTTTGATGGAATAACAATAATATTCTTATCCTCTGTCAATTGCTTTGCCTGCTCTGCTGCAAGAATAATGTTACCATTGTTTGGTAAGATAAAGATATGGTCAGCATTCACTTCGCTAATTGCATTTAACATATCTTCAGTGCTTGGATTCATAGTTTGACCACCCTTAATAATATAGTCAACTCCAAGTCCAGTAAATATTTCATCAAGTCCTTCACCCATGGATACTGCTATAAAGCCGGCATTCTTTCTTGGCTTTGCTGGAGCAGCTTTTACTTCTTCCTTCTTCTGCTCTTCTGCTAACTTCTCAGCATCCTTAATGATACGCTCATTGTGCTCTTCTCTCATGTTATCTATTTTCATACGTGTCAGTGAACCATACGTCAATGCCCTCTGAATTGCAAGTCCGGGGTCATTCGTATGTACATGTACCTTCACGACATCTTCATCCGAAACAACTACCAGTGAGTCTCCAATGGATTCAAGATAATCCTTGAATTCAAGCTCTGTCTTCTCATTGTATTCTTTTTCTAACATAATAATAAATTCTGTACAATATCCAAACTTAATATCATCTGTTGATATTTTTTCTCTTTGACGGCCTTCTGTTGCCGCAGTCTCTGTAGTCGTAACATTAGTAAAGTTAACTTCTTTACCAATCAGTGCATCATATGCACCCTTTACTATTTCTAAAAGTCCCTGACCGCCGGAATCTACTACTCCGGCTTCTTTTAATACAGGTAACAATTCTGGTGTATTCTTGAGAACTACTTCCATATGGGCAATTACCTTCTGACAGAAATATACTAAATCATCTGTTTCAGACACTAATTGTGCTGCTTTCTCTGCTGCACCTCTTGCAACTGTTAATATCGTACCTTCCTTTGGTTTCATAACTGCACGATAAGCTGTTTCAGTTGCCTTTTGTAAAGCATTAGTCATTATAGTAACGTTGATTTCTTTGTAATCTTTAATTTCCTTTGTAAATCCACGGAAAAGCTGTGACAGGATTACTCCTGAATTACCTCTTGCTCCGCGAAGTGATCCGCCTGAGATTGCTTTTGCTAATTCTTCAATCGTTGGATTAGCTAATGCATTCACTTCCTTTACGGCAGACATAATGGTAAGTGTCATATTTGTACCTGTATCTCCATCTGGAACCGGGAATACATTCAATTCGTTAATTATTTCCTTCTTCGCCTCGATACTTGCTGCTCCGGCAAGAAACATTTTTTTCAGAGTGTTCGCATCTATCGTCTTAATAACCACTGGGTTTTCCTCCTTAAACGTTGTACCTCCAAGGATCAGTCTATTACTCTGACACCTTCTACAAATATATTAATCTTCTTAACCTCAAGTCCTGAGAATTCTTCTACATTATATTTTACGTTACTGATTAAATTATCAGCAACAGCAGAAATACTCACGCCGTAGGAAACGATAATATGCAGGTCAATAGTTATTCTGTTATCTTCGATTGTGACATTTACACCATGACTTAAATTATCTTTTTTTAGTAGTTTAACGATTCCATCCTTCATATTGACAGATGCCATTCCAACTACTCCAAAGCATTCAACTGCAGAAGCGCCGGCATATTTCGCCAGTACATCATTATCAATTAAAATTTCACCTATATGAGTGTTCATAAATCCTTTCATAGCTACCTCCATTCCGCCTATGGCGAGCAATTCATTCTATATAATTACTATTCATCTATACTGGAATATAATTCATTATAACATTATTTTCATTTTTAGCAAAGCTTGAAATACTTAATCTATTATAGTATACCCAGTTTTTTTTAAAAGGTAAACATCAATACGTCTGCCTTATGCCTGCTTAGATAAATTGCCCCATATTTTCGTGATAAGCATAGGTTTCTCTGCATAATATATAGTACTCCACCTATAGATTGGAAGTGACAATCATGAAGAGAATGATTGGTTTTATCCTGTTTTGGATTGCAATTGGTATGACAATCATGCTATTCATAACCAATGGTATTCTAGCTATATGTATTATTATTCTATGTTTATTACTTGGTTATAACCTTTTTTGCAATTAACCAGCTTTTTAATAACTTTGCTATTAATTGTTGTACATAACTTCAGCAACAAGATGAAACGACAAGTCGTTTCACTTGTCATGAATATAAGCTTAAAGAATCAAAAAAAAATGGGGTGTCAAGATCTCCTGACACCCATCGTTTTCTTACGCGCGTTCTACTTTACCGGATCTAAGACAGGACGTACAAACATACATTTTTCTTGCTGCTCCGTTAACATTAACTTTAACAGATTTTACGTTAGATTTCCACATCTTGTTAGATCTTCTATGAGAATGACTCACAGCGATTCCAAAGTGAGCACCTTTATCACATATTGAACATTTAGCCATCAAAAGCACCTCCCTAGGTATAATATAGAACCTTCGGTCCTACAAACATTAACTATTCTATCAGAATATGTTTTATAATGCAAGCACTTTTTGCTTATTCCTGCAAGCTTGATTCTGAATGATTTTTAATGGCTTCCTCAACTTTAGGGTCTAATTCATCCTTTTTCTTGGAACCTTTGCTAAACTTTTGAATAAGGTCAGGTACCATATCAAGAATTTTTGTAACACTATCCTGTTCTTTAATATTAACTAATTTGGAGGTTCCATTTTGAATTACTAGCACAGAACTGGGTGATATTTTTCCTCCCATACCGCCACCTGCATTATTCTTGTTTTCATTAGCAAATGCACCAGCTGCAACACCAAAACTCACTTCTACCAGTGGTAACACGATTGTATCTGTATCTACTCTAACCGCATCTCCTACAACTGTTTTGGTTGTTATAAAGTTATCCATACCTTTAAATAAAGATTCTACCGTTGAATGAAATTGATTATCCGCCATTTATAGCGCCTCCTTTAATCGTTGAAAATTCTCTTTTAATAATTGAAATTTCTTATTTACCAATAATTTAATTGCTATAATAAGTATTGTCAGCAGTCTTATACGGCCTTTCGCCTTATGCTCTCCCTCCAATACCTTCTTTTCAAAATCAGGAATAATTTTAACCTTGTCCCCATAAAAGCTGTACAAAATACTAATCACACCAAGTGCTTGTCCTGTTGAACAAGGATCACCTGTTCCAAAGATGATAGTAGATTTAAGCTTCGTAGGTGCAATATGCTTTAAAAGTTTCTTTAAACTGGAGTAGGTCTCTTTTAGTCCTTCTTTCGTAACCTTATCTTTAAAGAAATTTATAACCGTATTCAGTTTGTTCTTCCAACTTGATACTGTTAAGCCCCATTCCTTAACCCAATTGATCCACTTTGTAAAAGAAGCTCTTAAAGTCTTTAGGCGTTGCCAGATTAAGCCAAGACGCATTCCAAAGGATTTTCTCTTACCTGTTGCTGCTTTATACTTTGTCTTTTTATCTGTTAAAACCTCTTCTTCTATCGTATCCTCCGGCATGGGTGGAATATCCTCTGTTACGATATCTTCAACCTTTTTGACCACGCCTTCAACACTTTCTTTTACAACATCAACAATTTTTTTATCTGCCTCTTCACTGCCTTCCGGAGTATCGACCATTGTTTTTATATCGTCTTTAATTCTCTCTTTGGCGATATCCTTCGATTTCACTACTTCAGAATTTATGTCCATTTGCTTATTTTCTAGTGTTTGATTTTCTGGTTGTTTTAATCCATTTTCTATTAATCTTAGGTCTTTTCTCTTATTTTTCTTGTCTTGCCTTGAGACTTCTTTAAATACTTTCTTCTTCTTTAAAGACTTCTCTTTTTTCATATTATTTATTCTCTGCCGTGAACCGAATCGCTTCTTTTCTTCCTTTTTTGGCTTTTGATTATCAAAAAGTAAAAAACATAGAATTCTGACCTTGATCCTAAGCTCACCCTCAAGGTAGGATACCCTTGCACGGATTATATGCAATAACCAGTGAACTCTAACATCAGCTTTTAATACCTCTTCCCCGTGTTGCGCTTCTATTTTGTAGCGAACCGGAACTAATAGTACGATAAGAAGAATTAGCAGCAACAATCCCAAAATGGATAGAAGTATTATTCCTATAATTTTTAATATCAGAAGAATGATATGAATCATCTTATCTTTTCAACCACCAATCCTATTCTAAATACGAAGTAACTATGAGCATTTATGTATAATAAGCTCTGACGTTAAAATTCCCAGTCTGTTTATAGACCTCCATAAGCATTTTTTCAACCAAGCCCAATGCTTCTCTCTTCCCCTTTGCCAAACCTACAATATGAATGTCAGATTTTTTGTAATAGGGAATCAGAAGTTGGTTAGCATCCATAATTTCGAACAGGTTGTCCGGATGCGTCGCAAAGGTAATGCAATAGACACCAAAGGTTGCTTCACTGTTATTAATGGAAGCAATAGCCTTATCTCTTTTCTTTTTTATCTTTTCGCCAACCTGAAGGCTAGATGTCCACGAAATCATAGAAATCCTCTCTAATCATACACAATAAATATTACTTTTCATAAGTATACCACATATTACCAATAAAAATACAGTCCTACTCCGACATTAATTCATTAATAATCTCAAAACATGCTGATTTTTCATAAATATCACTGCAACGATCCAAACTATATAGTATATAATCCATTACTTCCTTGTGATCCTTGAAAAAAACAGGAAGTTTATTCATGGTGTTTGCCATAACCGCTCGTGTAATAATCTTATCTTGTGAATGAAACAGTTCTGCTAATTCGTCCTGGAATTGTTTCATTTCCTTAGCCACTCTTTCTTCACTAACAATCGTCGTATCACGATCCTTTACCTCCAATTCAATAAAAATACTGTTGGATAATAAGCTTGCTGATCGTAATAAAACCTCCAATAACTGATTTAACATCAGGCTCTTCGTCAATTCTTCATACTTAACTTTTATGATATTCAGAGTTTCTTCACAGGTGGTTAATTCAAAGAATAGGTCCTCCTGAACCCCTTCCATTGTGGCAAATTTATCTAAGAGTTCCTCTGGCAACTCTTTCTTTTGCATCTTCTCAAAACTATCACTAACCTGAATTAAAATCTCTAAGGAAGCCTTGTCCGCTTCACAAGGCATCAAGTTCTCCATACCCTGATATGGAGAACATAGTAATAAAGCATACACTTCATTTACTATTTCCTGTAAGAAATAATATACCGAGGATTCAAACTCCAGTGTAAGTGTTGCTGCTCCTAGCGTTAGTCTTGCCTTTTCATATTGCTCCTGACTCATATCTTTATAGCTTAGCTGCGATAATTCCAACTTTTGCTGCCATAACTTTGGAAATAGCTGCTCCATCGTTTCATTTTGTCCCAACATTGCACAGGTTTTTTGCATATATAGATATTGCTCCAAGGATGCAGAATCTGCACCAATATAAGCAT